>NZ_BAAAPN010000019.1:0-81553 GCF_039531165.1 Nostocoides vanveenii
ACTCGGGAGACGCCCCAACGACGAACTCGCCACCCGCTACAGAGCCTGGCTCGCCGCCGCCTGAAACTCCCCCTCCCCAAAGGCTTGACACGCAATAGGAGCATCTCTCCGCTGCCATCCCGCCACGTGAGCGCATCGTGACGGCCGAAGAGGTCTTCGAACTGAAGATCCCCCAGCGAGACGTGGCGTCGATGCAATGCCGCCAGCCTTCCCTGGAGGGAACCGGAGAGGTGCCCTTGCGGCGACTCGTCAAGGAGGCCCTACGCATGCGCCCGTCACGAATCATCGTCGGCGAGGTGCGCCAGGCCGAGTCCCTCGACCTGCTCATTGCCCTCAACTCTGGGCTGCCTGGCATGGCAACCCTGCACGCCAACAGTGCGCGCGAGGCCGTCGTGAAGATGTGCACGCTCCCGCTCCTGGCCGGCGAGAACGGGCCGTTTCGTCAATGGGTGGGTTCTTGTTTCCTGAATGGGTCTGAGACGTGTTTGGAGGGTCGCGCGGGCCGAGTTTGGGGTGGTAGGCGCCGGTTTCCGTGTCGGGGAGAGGCGGTCGGGGCGCGCAGGTCGGGCCGGAGGGGCAGTCGACGGGTCGGCGGTGCTGGGTCGGGCTGGCCGGCCGACGCTTGGGGCGCGTGAGGGGACGCTCACCACGCGTTTCGCCTGTGTGGGGGCAGCGGTGAGCGTCCTGGTGGTGCGAGTGGGGGTTTAGGCGGCGTCGGGTTGTTCGTACCCGTCGGGTGGGATGCCGTCCGGGTCGACCGGTTGGGTGTTGGGGACGCCGCGGGGTGTGTCGTAGCCGTTGTGTTCGTCGCGGCGGCGCACCGTGTTCTTCTTGACGGGGCCGCGTCCGTCACGGTCAACGGGGGTGATATTCGTGAGGAACCGGGCGAGGTGCTTCATGTTGTAGGTGAGGACCGCGAGGGCGGTGTACCAGACAGTCGCGGCGTAACCGCGGGCGCGCCGACCTTGGGTGTTGTCGAACCGGAGGGCGGTGCGGTGCTTCACGCGGTCGTTCACGGATTCGATGGTTTGCCGGCCGACGCTGAACCGGGCGATCCATTCGTCGGATCCGAACTGCAAGTGTTGGACTTCGCGGGCGATGATCTGGTCGTCGTCGGCGGGTTTCCAGTTCGGGTCTTTCGGGTTGACCGCGTTCTGGGGGTGCGGCTTCGCGGTGCTGATCCCGGATTTGTTGTTGCAGTACCCGCCCCGGTTGACGGTGAGGGGGAGCATTTTCTTGCCGAGCGGGAGCTGCGCGTCGCTGCTGTCAGGGTTCTTCCGGAGGGGGCAGTTGACGGTTGGGTTAGGGCCCATCGCGGGGCACCGGTACCGGGCCTTCCCGTCCTTCCCGACCCGGCCGTGCGGTGTCAGCAGGAACTTCGCTCGTTCCTTGATGAGCTTCTGCCACTCGGTCCATGTGATGCGCCGGTGAACGGTCTTCCCCTTCTGAGGGCCGGCCTGGGCGACGACCTGCCGGCCGAAGCGGTAGTCCAACGTCGCGAAGATCAGGTCGTCACGGTGCGCCATGCACGGGCAGTAGAGGTTCCCTTCAAGAAGCATCGCACCGTCCACGATGGCGTAGCGACCGAGGTCACGGAAGCGCATGTCGAAGACCTGGTCAATCCCGAGTTTCCGCAACGGCAGAGCCCACTTCGACACCTTCGGGTGATTCCCGTACGCCCGGTCACCGGTGACGGTCTTCACGGGGATGCCCGCGCGGCGCGCGGCGCGGATCCCGGCGAGCGCGTTCAACGCGGGCTCCCGACCGGGCCGGTCGAACGACGCGCCAACGATCAAGCTCGGGAACGTCGCCTCCCGGGTCGGGTCGTTCGCGACGGAGACGACGAACGTCGCCTCGTACCCCCACCCGACCTTCGTGAGCTTCTTCCCGACCGACGCTTCATTCTCCGCGGTCATGCCGTGATCGCCCTGACGCGCGTAAACGGCGGCGTGCGGGTCACTTGACGCGAACCGCTCCGGTGCACGGTCCTTACCCCAGCCGGGACGAGCCGGGGCTTGCACGAACGTCGCGTCGACCGCGACATGCCCGTCGCACCGGCCACGCAGCCACGGCGGCATGACCTTCCAGATCGCTTGCGTGAACGCGTTCAAGAACAGTAGGGACCGTTCCATCCGCTCCTGCACGAAGGCCGGGTCCACGTTCTCCATGTACGCGTCGAACTCCGCGTACGTACGACGCCTGTAGATGCTGTAATCGTTGTACGGGTCGATGATCGACTCGGCGTGCTTGATCGACGTCCACACCCGCTTGTACAACTTGTCCGGCGTGATCTTGCGCGGCATGACGATCCCGAGCTCCGCCATCATCTTCTTGCTCATGCCCCACCCGATGAGTGCAGCCACAGACTGGTACTCGAACGTGCCGTACTGCGCGCAGATCAGGCGGAGCAGGATCACTTGCTCCGTGGTCAGCCACGGCTTCCGCCCGCCCCGCTGGAACTTCGACCGGGACCGCTTGTCCTTCGCGTCCCACTCGTCCAGCATCCGCGCCGCACCCGTCGCGTCCGCAGCGGCGCGGCACTTCGCAACAAGGTCACGACCTGCGAACACGTGGTCGTCGTACACGCCGCGCTTCTCGTCAGGGAAGTAACTCATGACACGCCCTGCCGGAACTGCTCCCGCTGCCGCGCCCGGATCTGCGCTTGCGAGTTGCGGGCGTGCCGGTACTCCGCCGACTCGACCCACCATGCAGCGCTCTTCCGACGGTCCAACTCGAGAACGGACAGCTCACGCCGGACCTGCTCCACCGGGACGGTGGTGACGTGCGGCGCGTAACGTTGCAGCCCCGTGAACGAGGTCAGGCCGGCCGCGACGATCAGAGCGGACGCGGACACGCCACGGTCAAGGTGACCAACAATCCATGTGGACCGCGCCCGGTGCGGGTTGAACCCGCGCCCCAAGCACGGACGCAGCGACGTCTGCACCCACGCGGATGTGGCGCTAACCCCGCGCGCGGACTGGTCCGCGCGGTAGATGTGCGCGCCCGGGGCGACGCACCCAGCCAGGACCACGACCGCGTCCTCATGGACGCCGAGGACAGGCACGACCCGAGGGTTCCGGCCGGCGCGGACGGTGACGACGACGCCCCGGTCGTCCTCGACCACGTCCTCACGGACCAGATCGATCAGTTCGCTGTGCCGCAACCCCGCGCCGAGCATGAAGTGGACGAGGCACGCGGCGGCGTGCCGCTTGTACGGCGTGCCCTGCTCCATCGGCCAGCGGAGAACAAGCCGCAGCTCCGCAGACGTGAACGGAACGATCGCGGGGTTCTTCCCGAACGAGCGAACATTCAGCAGGCGGCGCCGTTCGGGAAGGAGACGGTCCACGACTCGCAGGAGGACCGCGCGGTACTGCTGACACGTCGACTTCGACATGCCCGGGAGCGCGTTCGCGACGAAGTAGACAACAAGTTCCGGGTCGAGCAGGTCCTCATCGGTCAGGTCCCGCTCGACGGTGTGGTGAGCCCAGTCGACGTACACCGCGATCGTCCGCTGCACCTTCACGCGGGACTCTGCGGTGTGCGGGAGGAACCGGACGGTCGTGTCGTTCACGTACTCGCGGATCGCGTCCCACCGCGCGGTCGGCATGTCGATCGGGCGGTACTGGTGAACCAGGTTGATCGTGGCGTCGGTGACGGTTCGGCGGTCGGTGTGGTGGCGCGGCAAGGTCACCTCCTGCGGCACGTTGAGGGGGTGCCACCCAACCGGCAACCCGTGTACGTTAGAACGTACAGCAGACGCGGTGAGACTGTCTACTGGAACGGACAGGCTGTGACGGTAGAACTTCCCCGCCGCCCGACCGGCCCGGCGCGGCGAACCGTCCGACCCGACCCGCGCCGCCCGTACGCTGACCCCATGGCCGCGCCCCGCCGACCCGCCCCCAAGACGTACACCACGTCCTGGCCCGACAAGCACGCGACCGATCCCGCCGCCGACGCGATCCGACTGACCGTCCTCGCGCTCCTCGCCGCCACCAAAGGCCGCAGCATCCGCGACGTCGCTCGCGAAGTCGGCGTGAACCACGGATCCCTCGCCCGACTCGTCAGCGGCGACGCGTGGCCGGACGCCCGAACGATCGCGCTGATAGAGAGCGGGCTGAAACAAAGCATTTGGCCGCTCACCCGGCCGAGCGGGACGCACACTCAACGTCCGAACAAATAGCGCGTCACACGCCCCAATCACGTCCGCGACCGTCAACAGCCCGCGGCCCGGGGTCCCGCGCAAGCTCGCACGCTCCGGACGCGAGAACACGAACTCGACACCCACTGCCGGGACCGCGCCGTCGCCCACCGACCTGCCGCGCGTCTCACCGCGGGCGCTGGAAGCGCGCTGGACGCGCGCCTCTGTCCCTAGCGGGGAGGCCGGCCTGGCCCTGCGGTTGGTCATGCCAGGACGATCGCCCCGGAGGGTGACACGTTGATGACGTCATCACGTTGACCCGCGCCGTCATGGACCTGTAGACACGGCCGGGTGACCCCGTCCCAGCCCGCGACCGGCTGCTACTACTGCGGCAAACCCATCGTCGGGACCCTCGGTCTGTGCGCCGAGCATCGCGCGGAACGACGACGCGAGCAGATGCGACAGAACAGCGCGGCGTACCGCCAACGACGAACCACGAGCGTGTTCAGTCCCGAGTTCCTTGAACACCTCGACGGCGCCCACGACGACATCAGCGCCTGCCGCGGCATCCTCACCGAAGAGGTCCAGGACGCGTTGGACGCGCTTCCCGACACGGAACTCCTACTGGACGTGATCACGAACCTGGATGAATGGTTGGTCGGAGCTCAAGGTCACCTGCTCGAGATGATCCGCGTGGCGACCGGTCGTCAGCCGTGACTCGCTACGGCTTGGTCGGGTCAGGAACGGCTGCGCTCATCTCATAGGACCCGCCGTACTGATGAATCAGCCAGCCCGAGCCGGCCGCGCTCGGGCCGAGCCAGAATGTCACGTCACGGTGGAACGGGAACACCATCGGCGCGCTGTCCGTGTCCTGCGTGACGTTGATGCTCTGTGTCGTGGTCATGCTGACCTTCAGCAGCGTCTTGCCCTGGTACGTCTGGTTGGTCGGGTCCACGTCGACCGTGACCTCCCCCTGAACCTGCGGGAGGGACACGGCGGGGGTGCGGAGCGAGTAGCCCTCGAAGTCCGCGCAGAACATCGTGAGGGACCGCAGACGGGTGAGGTGGTCGAGGTCGGTCTTGTTGTTCTTGTCGAACGACTCCATGACCGTCCACGCCTGTTCGGTGTACCGCTTCCCGTAGCTGTCCATGTACGGGAACAGGTACTGGAAGTCCTTGATCGACAGATTCGAGAACTGCAACGACGCGCACCGCATGACCTTCTCGTTCGTCGCCATCGCCTGAGCTGCTTGGACCGCCCACGGGCCGGCCGTCCCCGCGTTCGGGTACGCCTTCCGCGCTGCCTCGGTAACCGTGACGCTGTTGGCCGGGGAGGGAGGTGAGGACAGGGTCGGCGTGGAAGTCGGGGACGCCGCAGTGGTCGCGCTGCTCGACACGGGCGTTGAGCCGGCTGTCTCGGAAGCCACGCCGTTCCCGCTGCTGCAGCCCGCGAGGAGCGCCGCGCCAGCAGCGAACGCCACCGAGACGGTGAGGATCTTCTTCGAGTTCATCAGTTCCCCCTCTGGTAGAACGCGATGGTGCGTTCGTCTGAGCCGACGAAACCGACCAGTTCGCCCACTGTCACGGTCGGCGCAGAGGTCGCTCCGGGCAGGTCCTCGACCGTGCTGTTGGGCGCGTGAGCGAGGTCGAGCTGGACCGGCTTGTTGTTGACCTCGCCGTACACGAAACCCTGGTCGGTGACGGTGCTGACCTGCTCGACCGGGTAGACGTCCTTCGACGCGCCCAAGCAGACACCGACCCCGGTCTCCGTGTTCACGGCGGCGACGGATGGGACCGCCGCGAAGGTCCCGTTTGGGGAGGTAACCCCGTTCGCTTCGCCTTGCACGGTGACGCCCGCGCAGGCGAGCGGCGACCCGACCGTCTTCCCCGTGTCCGCGTCGAGCACGGCGATGATCGCTTCACGTTTCGATCCGAACCCGCCTGTCGCGCCTGTGGGTGCCCATGCCGCGACGATCCGACCTGTGAGTGTGACTGCGAGAACCTGACCGGTTGTCGCGTCCACTCCGACCGGGTGTGTGGCGAACGAGGTCCAGTCCTTCGTCCCGAAACCGACGACAGCACGGACCTCTGCGCTGCTCGTGCCCGCCCATTCGTGCACGACTGTCCCGCCGCTCACGTAGGCCGGGGTTGAGGCGATCGGCGCGTATTTCGCGTTGATGCTGATCGGCGCGGCGGGCGCGGTTGACCCGTCCGAGTTCACGATCGTGGACGGCTGCCCATCGGCTCCGTCACCGGGCGGAAGAACCAGACCTGCCGTCGTCAGCGGGCTGCCCGGTGACCCCGTGATCGGGACTGTGAACGTATTCACATCCGCGCCAGTCTTCGCGTTGACGACCACGCCATTGAAGGCGCGTGTGGCTTTCCCTGCGCCCGTGCCTGCCGTCTCAACCTCCGCGACCAACGCGAACACGCTGTCGCTGAGCGGAACAATCTCCGGCTTCACCGACACATCCAGACCCGCGAGACCGGGATGCTCCCAGACGAGCTTCCCCGTCCCGTCATACGCGGCGAACGTCCCGTCCGACGTGCGCGAGACCAGCAAGTCACCGACGGTGACGGGCTTCCCGTCCGTGGCCTCACTGGACAGGACGAACGCAGGGCTCCCCGCGAAAGCCGTGCCTGGCTCAACACCGGGCACGGACGAAGGGGCTGCATCCGTCACCTGCGTCGTGGTTGTGGATGTAAGCGGCGGCGAGGACGAATCGGGCTGGGACGACGGGTTGGTTGACGAGCAACCAGACAAGACTGCGGTGACCGTCGCGACGGTCACGAAAAGCACGGCACGCATCAGCGGACCCCCCTATAGCTTGCGGGCGGGACAGGGACGCTTCAGAAAACCGTCCGATATGTTGCATGTCAACCGGAAGGGCAGTTTTACGCACTGACAGGGTGTCCAGATCGTGAGCGGCTAGCCGGGTGCGCCCAACCGAACCCCTGCCCGAACCCGACCTGAGCAGCCTCAGAACCGCCTTCGACCGCGCCCGCGTTAAGTCGGGTCTTACCTACGACGAGCTCGCCGCCCGGACAGGTCTCGCCCGACGCAGCCTCCTCGACATAGCCGCCGGTCGGAACGTCGGCACCCTCCGAACCTGGGTGCTCATCGCCAGGGCACTCGACGTGACGCTGGACGACATCACCGATGGAGTGTGGAAGTAGCAGGCGTCCGCCTGCGCTGATGTCCGCTCAAGACCGAGGCGGTGTCTACTCTGGTTTTGTCACGGTGAGCAGGCCGTTCCATGAGCCGCCCGCCTGCTTGATGTTGCTCTCCGTGGCGAACACGTAACGCCACGACCCGAAGGGGGCGTCGCTAGTTCGCGAGTCTCGCACGTACCGCGCCCACTTCTCGGCGGCTTCCTTCTTGCGCAGCACGTCCGCATCGTTCGCGTTCTTGTCGGCTTTCCCCTCGATCAGCCAAAAGCCGCCGTCAGCGTCCAGGGCGACGAAGTCGGGGAAGTAGTTCCCGTCATTCTCGGTGGGGATGAA
Organism: Nostocoides vanveenii; assembly: GCF_039531165.1. Classification (NCBI taxonomy): domain Bacteria; kingdom Bacillati; phylum Actinomycetota; class Actinomycetes; order Micrococcales; family Intrasporangiaceae; genus Nostocoides; species Nostocoides vanveenii. The sequence continues at coordinate 7,642 of NZ_BAAAPN010000019.1, forward strand.
CGCTTGCCCGCCGACGTACACCCGGAGCCACCAATAGATTGCTGGGTCCGTGTCGAGGAGGTGCGCAAGTTCCCATTCGGTGCTGCCCGCGTCGAACGACGCGAACGGCATGACGTTCTTCTTCCATCCGCCGAACGCTGCGTGCTTCACGAACTTGTCGTTGGATGCGTCGAAGACGTTCCCCGGCGACAGGACAGGTTCGAGCGGGAGAGTGACCGGTCGGATCTGATACCTCACTTCCTTCTTCCGGTTCACGATCGCCGCTCGGATCGTTTGCCGCATGCCTTCCACGGCTTGCTGTCGCCGTTTCGTGCCCCACTCCGCGGTCGCGTCCTCCGTTGTGACACCAGCGCCTCTCAGGAACGCCGTGACCAGGCGTCGGGCCGCGCCCTTGCTTGCCTGCTCTCTCGGCACTTCTGGCTGTTGGAGGATCGCTTCCGCGAGTTCCGCGCGTACCGTGTCCAGCCCGGCGAGTTCCTGGTTGGCTTCCTCCACGTGCTGCTGCACTCGGTTGATGACAACGTCATCGCCGCTTCGTGTCGCCTCCAACGCATCTCGGAAGATGAAGGTTGGCACCTCTTTGATGAACGCTGCGCCAGCGGCTTGAGCGTCCCCGTCGGGAATGTCGGACAGGCTGAACGATGCGTAGTCGAGGACTGACTCGCGGCGAGGGAACACGATCTGTGGGGCCTTCTTCACCCTGCCCACCTCCGTTGGGGTGGGTGCGTCCACACGGCTCTCCGTCTCTTGGAACAGGAGACCGTCCCCGACCCGGGTTTCGTCGCCGCTGTCGGGCTCGTCAAGGTCGAAGAGTGCCCATTGACTGGGCTCGACATCCGGTCCTGACGTTCCCGACGGAGGCGTCGCCGGTTGGGTGTCGCCGGCGTGCGGTTGAGAGGTGTCCACGGTCGCGGTCGTCGCGAAGCCGTGCTCGTCCACTTCGACCGCGGTCGCGGGAAGTTGGATGCGTTGACGAAGAACGTCCTTCTGGTCGAGCAGTTGCTTGTACGAGTCGTGCGCTACCAGGTCGACCTGGTCGACGTCCGGCACCCCGGTTCTTGCTCCGAACGGGAGCCGGAGTCCGCGTCCGAGGATCTGCTCGGTCAGCGTTTGCGATGCGAGACGACGCAACGCGACGATCACTGCGATGTTCTTGACGTCCCACCCTTCGCGGAGCATGTTCACGCTCACGATCGCGCGGATTGGAGAGTCAGGTTCCTCCACTTTCGCGAGAGCGTCCAACGCTTCGTCGGACGACTGTGACGTCACCTCCAACACGTGCGACCCGTCGCCTATGAACCCTGGCTGAGCGAGGATCTGGCCGACCTCCTGAGCGTGCTCGATCGTTTGGCACACCACGAACAGGACCGGTTTCACCGCAGCCGCGGCAGGGTTTGCGTCACGGTACGCGGTGTACGACTGCTCCTTATGGCCGAGGAGCTGGCACGCGTCACGCAGTTGGGTCCGCTCGTCTTTCGTCCCGTCCTTCCGGTACACGATGACCGGGACTTTCACGTGCCCGTCAGCGATCGCTTCGCCCAGCGTGTACTGGAACACGACCTTCGCGTAATCCGCCTTGTCGGGTGTGGCCGTCAGGCCGACTAGTGCGGCCGGGTGCAAGTCTCGGATCGCGGCGGAGAACGCTGCCGCTTTGTCGTGGTACACGTGATGCTCGTCCGCGATCACGAACAGGTCGTCAGCGTTCTCCAAGTGCGAGTAGAGGGCATCCCCGAGATTCTCGTCCTCGGAGCGCACCTTCCGGCTCACCTTGTCGGTGGGGCGGATCAACTGCTGCACGTTGAAGACGAATACCTTCAGCCGCTGCGGGTTGCGCAGCACGGAGCCGACGTTGGCTGCCTGGAAGTTGTCCGGCGTGACGATGAACGGGGCGATGTCAGCCCCGGCCACGTACTTAGCCGACGCCGCGTCGAAGTTCGCCAGGGTCTTGCGCTGGATCGTGGAACCCGGGGTGACCACCAGAACGTAACGGACACCCTGCTGAGCCAGGTACTCGATCAGCGACGACATCAGGAACGTCTTGCCGACACCCGTGGCGAGGTCCGCAACCATCTCCTGATAGTCGATTCCGCCATCAGCGATCCGCTGCACGATCTCGGTGAGCGCGTCCTGGTTGGGCTTACGCAGATCGAAGCGCGCGGCGATCTCCTCGATGAGGGCCTCGTCGTAGGTGATGTCCACGGTCATGTCAGTTCACCGTGCCCTTCGGGAACAGGTCGTCAGGGGCTTTCCGCATCCTTGAACCGGGCGACAGGTCCTGCAACAGCTCAGCGGCCTCCGGCAGGACCCCCTTAGCGACGATCACAGCCCTCTCCTTCGGCCCCAGGTGCTCCACCACGGTACGCACCACATTCTCGTCCGCGACTCCATCAATCACCGCCAGACGCTGCCGATTCCGCACACCGCAGAACACGGGATCGTCGGGCGTGAGCGTGAACTTCAACTGCCCTGCAATGGCCCTCGACCACGCACCGTTCGTCGCCTCCGGGGACAAGTAGACCGAGCCGTCCTCATCGTCCACCTCATACATCGAGGGACCCATCTTGGCCACGGTGAAGCCACCACCACCTTCCCAGAGCACGGTCTTGTCGTCACGAGTCTTGGTCGCGGTGCGGAGTGCTTTCAGAGTGGCAGCGTCGAGACCGTCCAGTCCCTTGGCCACTTTGTTCAGCAGGTTGTTGAACGACTGGGCATCTTGGGCAGTAATCCCCTCGGGAAGGTCGTCAAGAGGTACTCGCTCAGACTTGGATGTGACGCCACCGGGGTCTTCTCCATTCACAACAGCCTTCAGACGTGGGCCTGTGAAGTGCCCGACGTTGGATTCACTCAGTTCTACCGTCACCCAGCGACGGCCCATCTTGTGCGCGACCGCAGCCGTTGTCCCAGAGCCAGCGAAGCAATCGAGCACCAGGTCACCGCGTGCTGTCCCGAGGGAGATCACGCGCTGGATGAGGGCCTCTGGCTTGGGAGTTGAGAACGGAGCCAGTCCCTTAGTGAACGCCTTTACTTCCGTCTTAGCCGTCCGATTACTGCCCACCTCGGAGTTGGGCCACCAAGTGCGTGGCGGTATTCCCTGAGTGGGGATATAGGTCTTCTTACCCGGCCCACCTCGCGCGTGCTCGCCCGTGAAGTAGAACGTGGGCCACTGACCTGCCTGGTGTCGTTCCGTGGCGCTTTCACGGGCCTCGTCGAGGTCACCGCGAAGCATGATCGCAGGCACGTCTTCTCTCATCTGCGATGCTGGTAGACCACATACTTCGGCGCGCCGCTCCGTGTCGTCAATGATCCGCAACTCGTAGTCGGCGTACTCACTCAGCATGTGAAGGATGTCGGCTTGACCGAGAGCCCAGCAGCGATTCTTCAGGGGGTAGTGGAGAGCGCCAGTCACCGGGTTCTGGACCGCATAGACCATTCCTTGATGGGTTCGCGCACCAGGTGCCGTAGGTCCCGCGTTGAACCAGTCACGGGGATCACCGTCCGGCGACTTGTATATGGCGTTCATGCTGTCCGGACGGGGCATCTTGTTGGGACTCCAGCCCATTGATGTGCGATACACCAAGATAATGTCAAAGTCAGACGAGAAGCCTTGCGAGTCGTTTCGTAAGGTGTCTGACTTCTGCCAAGCAATCTCAGCCACGAAGTGCTCGGCCCCGAACTCCTCGTCAAGGAGTAGTCGCATCCTGTGCACCTCAGCATCATCAAGATGTACCCACACGGAAGCGTCCTCGGCCAACAGCGGCTTGATGTCCCGAATGCGGTCCCGCATCATCGTCAGCCAGATGCTGTGCTCCAACTGGTCGGCGTAGTGCTCGAAAGTCTGCTCTGTGTTGAAGGGTGGGTCGATGTAGACCAACTTGACCTGACCGGCGTACTTCTGCGCATACTCGGGGATCGTCCCGAGGGCACGCAGCGCGTCGCCGGAGTCTCCGATGACGAGAAGGTTCTCGTCAGCTCCGGTCGGTCCGTCAGTAGCACCTACCCGCTCGAGGACTTCAATGGGTTTCACTTCGAGGGCGCGGGGGTCGTTCGGGTCGACCCATGCGTAGTCGTACTTGCCGTTCTCGGTCGGGATGAGGGCCATGTCCTTGCCCGTCCAAGTCAGCTCAAGGCGTCCCTTGGGGTTTCGCTTCATCCGTCATGCCCTCGTAGTCGGCCGGGAGTGGTCTCGGGTCGCGCTCATCGTAGGCGCGTGCTGTGACGTTATCGGCCGACCGCTCGCCCGCGCCCGCTCGGGGTGCCACGTGTCGTCGCGAGGGTCGCGTTTGGACAGATCTGGCTTACACCTCCATGGGGCAGGGGTGCTCGGCCCGATCCACGACGAACCCTTCCTCCTCGAACGCGTGCAACGCCTTGAGCCATTCGTCGTCGGGGCTGGTCGCGAAGCACGCGAGCCACTGCTCCAGGAACCCGTGTGGGGTGCGGGGGATCGCGACCCTGCCGAAGAAGCTGTAGTCGAAGTAGACGAGGTCCGTGAACCATTCAACGCGGGACGGCGTCGCGCAGCAGACCGGGCACTCGATCCACCCCGACTCCCACCCCCACGGCCACGTGACCGTGACGACGGTGTGCGCGGCGGCGAAGTCGCCGTTCATGGGCGGGATGACAGGCCAAGCCTCGCGCCCCGCGCCGGTCATGGGACGTTCCGATAGACGCGGCGAGCGAGGACCTGCTGCCCACGCCACAACACGTTGTAAAGGTTCCAGGGAGCCTTGTCGTACGTGTCCCAGGGCTGCCCGACCCGGGCGGTCCAAGCAGGGATCCGGACTGAACACAACCAGTCCGCGAAGCGAGTGAACATGGCGACCGCCCCTTTCAAGGGGATCGTGGGCGGCCCCAGAGCGGGGCTACCGTCGGTCGCGGGTGTTCACGAAACGTCAGGCTAGGGGCGGGAGATGCCCACCTGCAAGGCCGACGAACGACACACCTGTGGATAAGTTGCCAATCTCGCGTCGGCCCGATCTGGGAGACTGTCCACCGCATGCGCACGGCATGCACCAGCTTGGGGAGGAGCGGCGACGACGTGCCGGAGTTTGCGCCAACCGACAAGTGGCCTCGGCACCCGAAGCCGTGGTGGCGGGACGCGTTGGACATGGCGCGCGATTACGGCTGGTCACTTACCCAGATCAAAGGTCACGGGTGGGGCCACATCTACTGCCCGGCGCGGTCCTGCGATTATCCGATCTATTCGTCCGGCACAGCGCCTGAAGGCCCTGCAAAGACCGCTCGCCGTAAGGTTGAACGGTGCCCCCATGGGACGGTCGCCGCGGAGTCGGTATCGCACATCGAGGCGCTGCTCACGAAGGCCGAGCGTTTGATCGATGCGGCCGACGCGCTGTCTCTGAAGAACAAGCTTGAGCGACGCGCGGAACTTCTGGACGCGGCCGACGACTTGGTGTCACAGAGCGCCGCATGGGACGAGTTCGGCCTTCTCCTTGCTCAGGCTGAGGACGCTGAGCAGGAAGCCGCCGCGGCGTTCGCGGCTGCTGGCGAGCGACACGACGCGCAAGCCGGAGCTCTGGACGCGGCGGATGGGCAGGTCCGATCGGCCCGGGACGCCTTGCAGCGACCTCGGCTCCCGTCCGGTGAGGTCAAACGGTTGAAGGGATGGGCGGACGAGTTGAGAGCCCGGATCGTCGCCGCGCGGTCGGCGTAACCGTCCGAGGAACTTTGAGAGTTGTGCAACAGTTACCCGTATCAGGTTGACGTTTGCCAACCTCATGCTTGTAGTGTGTGACGCCTGCACCGGGTGAAGGAGATGGGGATGCTCACGGAAGTGTGTCTTCAGGTTGAAGGGCTTAACTTGGACGATGAGCAGACTTCGACGGTCATCGAGCAGCGCTTCGCGGACTACCTGTGGGGCTCAGTCGACGGGCTCGTCACCGTCACGATCTACGTGGACTCCGACGACGTCCCGGGCGACGTGGTTGAGGCCGCTCGCGCTGTCGAGCACTACCTGCCCGGTGTGAACGTTCGTCGTGTCCACCGCGACCTTGTCACCGCGTCAGACATTGCCGGTCGTGTCGGCGTGTCCCGTGAAGCAGTCCGCAAGTGGACGCAACGTGACGGTGACGCCGCGTTCCCTGCCCCGTACGACACGGTCGGCGGGGACGGTCGCCCGTCAAAGGTGTGGCTGTGGTCTGACGTTCTGCCATGGTTGAAGAACGTCTACGGCATCGACATGGACGAGAACTTGCCTGACGACGCCACCGTCGCGCACATCGACGCGTGCCTCGCGAAGGTGACGAGCTACCTTGACCGTCAGTGGCGCACCGTCACCGCTACCGCGTGGGATTCGGATGTCCTGTCGGCCGTGGAAGCACGACTGCACCGGCTGCTTGTCACGCACTGGAGTCAGGCCGTTGCGAGCCGTGACCACGGCGTCGAGGTCGTGCTCCATCCGATCACGGTGCGGACTCCCAGGCTGAGGGTTCTCCAGGGCGGAGTCTTGGAGCGAGAGAGTGCCTGAAGCGGAGACTGAGCAGGGAAGCGGACTCGTTCGCGAGGTTGAGAACCTGGTCGAGCGCACCGAGGTCCGCGATATTCGGTTGCAGAAGGTCGCTGGGGAGGTTTTCCGCACACCCCCGAGCGAGATGACGGTCAGCCTCCAACGGGACGAACCTAAGTACGTGATCGAGGATGGAGTCGTCCTCGCGCTGTTCACGAACACGATCCAGTACGCGGCGACCGACCCGACCGATCAGGCGACGGAAACACCGATCGCTCGTCTCACCGCAACCCACATCGTTGAACTCACACTCGCTGAGGGCGACCAACCGTCACCTGAAGCGGTGTCGCTCCTGCTGAACGGGAACGTGCTGTTCATGGTCTACCCGTACGTGCGCTCCGCGCTACACCGCCTGCCGACCGAGCTTGGCCTGCCATCGATACTTCTCCCGTACCTGCGACGGGAAATGGGCGCCGCTCCCAACGACGAGACGATTAGCGCAAGATCCGACGCCGACGGCGTTTAGCCCACGCACGACTAACCAGGTCGAGAGAAGCCTGGTTGACGCCCTCAGTAGCAGGGCGCACATCGGGCCAGACTGGGAGTTGTGCGGCACCAAGCGGATTCGACGTCGCAAAGTTGTCGCGCGCACCATCCGTCTGGCACCGTCGACCCGGTGGACATCCTCACCGAACGGCAACACCGTGCGCTCGCCTTCATCGACGCGGCAACGCAGGGCGGTCACGCCCCCACAGAACGCGCGGTTGAGTTGTGGCTGAACGATCCGAACCCCCGCGTGGAGGGGGGCTCCCTGGCTCGCGGCCTGGCGAATAGCGAGGGGTTCCGCTCGTTCCTGTCCACCATGTCGCAGTTGGCGGGCACGTCTGAGGGCACGCTTCCCCACTTGAAACGGCTCGGGTGGGTCGAGTCAACCGCCGTGTCAGGTGGAGGCGGCTGCAGGCTCACACCGCTCGGGCGGGCGCTACTACGGTCGGCGGACGCAACCGACGATGAGGCCCTGCAGGTCGTCGTTCTCCAACATGACAACCCGCTGTCCTATCCGATGTTGATCGGGGAGTTGTCAGGAATGGGGGAGGCGATGCTCGTGGATCCCTACTTCGACCTTCAGGGTTGCGCTGACGTGCTCGCGCGCACCCAAGTCAGCCGCGTGTTGATGAGCGACGGTTCGTCCACAGCCCCGCGACGAGCAGCGATCGCGACGTATCTAAGCGGGATGCCCGACCGTGGGATCGAGGTGCGGGCCTCCGATGGTTTGCATGACCGTCTGGTGATCGCGGGCGACGGGCGCGTGTCAACGATCGGCTCCTCGTTGAACGGGATCGCGCGCGGCAGGGCGAGCAGCATCGTCACGCCGCTTCCGAAAGCTGCAGCAGATGCGATGGCCTCGGAGATGGAGGCCAAGTGGGCGGCTGCGACACCGTTGCTGGTGCAGGTCGACTCACGCGAACCAGCCGATGCGCGTGACGAGAGTCTGGACCCCGACCCCGACCCCGACTCCGGTGACGCTGTGTAGTTCCCAGATGTCAGTTGGCCTGCTGATCCGGCCGACACCTCAGGTATGAGCGATCTTCTCCCGTTCCGTGGTGAAACAGTCAGCACGGTCGACGCATCGACCGTCGCCTTCACAACCGAAGGTTTCCTTCACGCCCGACAGCGCCCGACTGGCCCCATCGACACTGACCGAGAAGACTGGGTGGATGAGCAGGGCAGTGAGAATCGTGGCAGGCCGCGAAGAGGTAAGCCGTCTGTGGATTCCTGAGTCAACCCTTGGCGGCGCCAACGTGCTCCACGGGCTCGGGTTCCGCCGGCCTGGGGAGGTGGCTGAGATGCCGGACGGGTCGCCGCCCATCGCGGATCTGACACGCCACCAGCACGATGTTGTGCTGCTTGATGCGGCCGCTGAGGGAGAACCAGCCGTGCTCGCCACGGTCAGCTTCGATAGTGATCATCCGAACGAATGGGTGCAGCGATGCTTGGACAGTGGTCGGCTTGTTGTCATGGCAGGACCGGGTGAGGGTCCGTACAGCAACGCGGCGCGCTACTTCACGCGGAGCTGGCAGAAGATGATCCCTCTCGCGATACGCGGCACGACCGATGGCGTCACGTTGACACCACCCTGAACCGACAAGCGAGGGCGGACACATCACGGACGGGCAGACGTGTCATCCACCGACGGGACGCTCCATGTCATGGACGACACCGACACGAACACCCCGCTCAGCACCAGCACACCTGACACGATCCCGCTCGCGGATCTGCTTGCGTTGCGGGATGAGATCCGCGCGGCGCGTGACGCGGCGGAGAAGGAATCCGACGAGTACGTCCACGCCGACATGTACCACGAGTTCGAGAACGCTGACGGCCGCTACGAAGGACTCGCCCAAGCCGGGCACATCATCACCAAGTTCATCGGGGACTGCACCCACGACGACATTCGCGCGGACCTGTCCGGCGACGAGTCCTGCATCGACTGCGGCACCCCAGCCGACGACCTCGACTAGAGCGACGAATCGAAACAGCCCGCGCAGGCACACGCTCACCGACCACCCGCCGCGACGCGCTGACCAGCACAAACACCTCAACCGTGTAAAAAACCCGGTCAACCCGTGTAAACGAGCACACGCCCAAACCGCATCACCGCAGGTCACACCCATTCGCGAAACGGCCCGAGAACGTCAGCAGCCGCTTTGTCGTCCCTACCGTCGCCTCGTCGATCGACCTGGTCATTCACACGGCCCTCGAACGCGACGGTGTCCGGCGCGTGCGCGAGATCGCCGCTATTCCAGGACGGTGCGAGGGTGACGTTGTCGAAATGGCCGACATCTTCGTGCGTCGAGGCGGCGAGCTGCAGCGCGCTGACGGCTTCCCGCCGCACATCGAGCGGTTTGACGCCGCCGGCTACCGGCTCCCCGAACTCCTCGCCAAGGGGGAGTGAGCCTTGCCGCCACTCGTCCTCGGACTCTTCTTCGGACTCGGCATCTTCCTTATGTGGTGGTCGTGCTGGGTTCCCGTTCCGCGACCGCCGACGACACGTGCCGCCCGCCGGAGTCGCCTGGACCGCCTCGGTGACGAACTCGTCCAGGCCGGCTACAGCGCCATCGGTCCACGAGCCCTGCTAGGCACATGTGCCCTGGGTGCCGCGTTGACCTTCGTGCTCTTCATGGGTTTTGTCGGCGTGGCGTCGATCGCCCTGTGCTTCACGACGATGGCGGCCTACGGGCCGATTGCCTTGGTCCGTATGAAGGCCCGGCGCCGGCGCGCTGCCCTGCGCGATCTGTGGCCGGATGCGGTCGACAACATCACCTCGGGCGTGCGCGCCGGACTGGCGCTGCCGGAGTCCTTGTCGCAGTTGGCCGTTCGCGGCCCGATGGAGTTGCGCCCGGCATTCGCCAGCTTCGCGGAGGACTACCGCGTGAGCGGCCGGTTCAACGACTGCTTGGACAACCTCAAGGCGTATCTCAGCGACCCCGTCGGAGACCGTCTGGTCGAGGCTCTACGGATGGCGCGCGAGGTAGGGGGCAGCGACCTCGGGCGACTGTTGCGCACCTTGAGCAGCTTCCTGCGCGATGACGCTCACACGCGGGCCGAGCTAGAAACTCGGCAGTCCTGGACCCTGAACGCGGCACGACTTGCGGTTGCCGCCCCCTGGATCGTTCTTGCGCTGATGTGCACGCGGCCGGAGGCCGTGCAGGCATACGCCTCGCGCACCGGAACGCTGGTGCTCGTGGCGGGCGGTGCCTGCACCCTGATCGCTTACCGCCTGATGGTGCGTATCGCTCGCCTCCCGGAAGAACAGCGGGTCCTGGGATGAATCCCGTCCTCGCCTTCGGCCCGGGGCGTTGGGGTGCCCTTGTCGGCTTCGCGCTGGGGATCGGCGTGGTGACGATCATCCGCTTCCTGCCGGCAAGCCGTCGCCCGACCCTGGAGTCCCGCATGGCTCCCTACCTCGTCGACACCGCAATCTTCACCCGCCTGCGGCAACGCGAAACCCATTCGCCCGCGGGAGTGGTCGCCGTGCTCGGGCGGCCTCTCGTGCGCGACCTGGCGCGTTTTGTCGAGCGCATTCTCGGTGGTGCCGAATCGGTTCGCTATCGGCAACTGCGCGCGGGCAAACCCGCCGATATCGACCGATTTCGCGCCGAGCAGGTGCTGGCCGGCGCGGCAGGCGCTCTGGCCGGCGCGGTCGTCGGCGTGGCCCTCTTCCTCGGCAGCGGGGCGTCGTCCCTGCTGGTGCTGTTCATGATCGCCGTGGGCGCATCCGCCGGCGTCGTCGGTTGGGACCAATGGCTCAGCTACCAGGCCAACCGGCGCGAGAGCATCATGCTCACCGAATTCCCAACAGTCGCAGAGCTTCTCGCCCTGGCTGTCGGCGCCGGCGAAGGTGCGGTCGGCGCCCTGGAGCGGGTGTGCCGATTGGCTCACGGCGAGTTGGCGACCGAACTCGCTCGCTGCCTCTCGGACGCGCGCGCAGGCGCCAGCCTCCCGCGGGCGCTCGAAGGACTGGCGGAGCGAACCGGGCTGACCTCCTTGAGCCGCTTCGTCGACGGCGTCGTCATCGCGGTCGAGCGAGGGACACCACTGGCCGATGTGCTCCGCGCCCAGGCGCAGGACGTCCGCGAGGAAGGTCGGCGCAATTTGATGGAGAAGGGCGGAAAAAAGGAGATCGGCATGATGATTCCGGTCGTCTTCCTCGTCCTGCCAATCACTGTGCTGTTCGCCGTTTTCCCGGGCTTCGACTTCCTGAACTTCTCTATGTAACAACCCCGTTGCCCGCACCGCCGCGCGGCACCAACCGAAGGAGACACCATGTCGCACTACCTCATCAAGGCGCACCTCCGGCTCACCGCCGCGATCCGCGATGCCCTCACCGACCGCGAGAACGAACGCGGCGACGTCCCCGGATGGGTGCTGATCACGATCATGACGGCCGGCCTGGTCGCCGCCATCTGGGCGATCGCGCAGGACCGGTTGTCGGCCATGTTCGAAGACGCCATCAACAGCGTCAAGCCCGGCGGCAACTGATCTCACTCATGGCCCCCGATCATCGACCGCGACCGGGTCGGGGATCGTGTGAGGACGGCGCCGCCGTTGCCGACTTCGCGATGGTGGCCGGGCTCTTGCTCGTCGTCTTCGCGGCGGTCTTTCAACTCGGCCTCGCCCTGCACATCCGCAACACCCTGATCTCGTGCGCCGCAGAGGGCGCACGGCTCGGGGCTCGAGCGGATGCCATCCCGGAGGACGCAATTCCGCGGACACGCGAACTGATCAACCGGTCCCTGTCGACGCGCTTCAGCCAGGACATCACCGTCTCGACCGAATCGGTCGGGGGCGTTGCCATCGTCGTTGTCCGAGTCTCGGCCCCGTTGCCCGTCTTCGGTCCGCTCGGGCCCGACGGGCAACTGGAGGTTGTGGGCCGCGCGTTCGAGGAGCGCCAATGATCTCCCACCCCAGCGAGCAGGCCCAAGCTGGCGACGAGGGCAGCGCCGTCGTGGAGTTCGTCTTTCTCGGCGTGCTCTTGCTCGTGCCCCTCATCTATCTGACGCTGATGGTCGCACGCGTGCAAGCCGGGTCGTATGCCGTGGCGCAGGCCGCGCGCGAAGCCGGTCGAGCGTTCGTGACCACGGTCGACGGACAGGACCCGGGCCTCCGTGCCGACGCGGCTGCGCTCATCGCGTTCGCGGATCAGGGTTTTGACACAAGCGACAGCGGCATCACCATCTCCTGCTCCACTTCGCCCTGCCTGACACCGGAGGGCCGGGTCGAGGTGCGGGCCGAGGTGTCCGTACCATTGCCGCTGATCCCGAGCTTCGCGCGATCGGTGGTCCCCTTGGTGGTCCCGGTCAGCAGCACTCATGTGCTGATCGTCGACCGATTCCGGGGTGTGGGATGAGCCTGGAGAACGCGCGTCGACTCGGCGCTCCCGGATGCGCTGGGCGGGGACAGCGGCCGCCCGCGGCCGCACCGGACGCTGCGGAAGAGGGTGGGATCACCATCTTGATCATCGGGCTGTGCATGATTGCCCTAACGCTCACCCTTGGCATCGTCACCATCACGAGCGCTCAACTAGCGCGCATGCGTCTGCTCGACGCTGCGGACGCCGCAGCTCTGGATGCGGCCGATGCGCTCTCGGACCGGGCATACGTCGACGGCATCGGGGAGGCGGTGCCGCTGACCGACGACACGGTGTGGGTTGCCGCGCAGCAGAATCTCGCGGCCCGCCCGCTGCCCGATCGGATGCAGAGCTGGCATGTCGACGGCGGGACGGGCACACCGGACGGGGAGACGGCCGTCGTCGTGGTCACCGGGACCGCCGACCTGCCGATCCTGTCCAGCGTGGTGGAGGCGATCGGGTCGAGCATCACGCTGACCGTCGAGGCGCGCGCCCGCGCCGACATCGACCCGTGAGGAGGCTGCCTCGTCAAGAGGTCTGCCAGTCGATCGGACCCCGGTGCACCTTGTGCTGCGCGGCCTGCGCGACCGGGCGCACAGTGAGCGCGTCGATGTTGACATGCTGCGGCAAGCCGACAACGAACTCCACGCACGCCGCGACATCGTCCGCGACCAGGGGGCGGTCCACACCGGCATACACCTTGTCCGCGGCCACCTGATCACCCCCGAAGCGAGTCAGCGCGAAACCCTCCGTATGCACCATCCCCGGACGGATGTCCACCACCCGAATGTGCGTCCCGGCGAGCTCGAGCCGCAGCGTCTCCGAGATCACCGAAGTGCCGTGCTTCGCGACGACATAGCCGGCCCCGCCCTCATAGACAATCTGCCCGGCCGTCGAGGAGATGTCGACGATCGTCGCCCGCGGGGATCGGTGCAGCAGCGGCAGCGTAGCCTTGATCACCTGCAGGGTGCCGATCACATTCGACTCGAACATCGCGCGCCACTGCTCGACATCACCGTGCTCCACCGGCTGGGACCCGAGGGCGCCCCCGGCGTTGTTGACCAGGACATCGCAGCGCTCCAAGGTGGCCACGCCGGCCTCGACCGACTCGGCGTCGGCGACGTCCATAACCCGCGCCCGGGCCTGCGCGCCGATCGATGCGGCCGTCGCCATCAGCGGTTCGATGCGGCGCCCGGTGAGGACGACGTCGAATCCCATCGCAGCGAGCCGGCGCGCGCTGGCCGCGCCGATGCCGGTGCCGCCGCCGGTGACCAGAGCGATCGGGGAAGAGGAGGGATCGGTCATACGGGCAATCGTAGGCAGGAATACGACGGGGGCGCCGAGCCGCAATGGCCCGCGCCCCCGCCCATCACCCGAGCCATCGAGGACAGTCGTTGCCGACTGGCTCCCACCTCGCGGCGTCAAGGGGATGCTGTGCTCGGCAGTCGAAGCTACCGACGGCTCCTGTGTACGCGGGCAAGATTAAACCTGCTGCCACATCGACGGCCAGTCTGCCATAGGCCTGCGCGCGGCGTCGCGCGATCGCGCGGACTCGATGTCCGCTCGGGGTAGCCCGCACGCGCAGGCCAGGAAGAAGCGTTATCGACTCGTGATGTGGTCTAGACAGATGATCGATAAATGCGCAGAACCTGCGAAAAGACATCCGTGTTATCCCTCCCGACCAGCGCCCGTGGCCAGTTCCGCACGGCCCCTGATGTGACGAAAGTGACGGGTGGGATCTGAGCGTCGGTACCCTGAAATGCCGCGGCTAGCGCGCCCTCCCCCCGGTGCCCCGCGAGCGGCCGGTAGTCCGGCCCCGACAAGGAGCGATCGATGGCGTCACGCCCGGGCCCGCGGCACACCGCGCTTCCCACGTCGTCGGTGCGTCGCCTCCAACTCGTCGGCGGGTCCGCTCTCGTCGCGGCCCTCCTCTTCGGCGGCACGTATGCCGCGCACGCCGACCCCGGGATTCCCTCCGCCCGCGAGGTGGCCCAGGCCAAAGCCGAAGCCGCTGCGGCGGGCCAGCGGGTCGCCGCGCTAGAAGCTCAGTACGCGACGTCCGCCGCGAGCGTCTCGGCGTTGCAGGAGCGAGCGGCCCGTCTCGGCGAGGCCGCGAACGGCGCCAAGTGGCAACTGGCCAAGGCCACCAAAGCCGCGGACGAGGCGCAGCGCAAGGCCGATGCCGCGCAGGGCCAGGCGGCGGGCGCCTCGGTGTCCCTGCGCAACTACGCGTCGTCGATGTATCAGCAGGGCGGGATGCTCGGGTCGCTCGCGCCGCTGCTCGATGCCGGCGGCCCCCAGGAACTCATCGACCGGGCGGCGACGCTGGAACTGGTCTCGGCGCACCAGAACGAAGAACTCAAGTCGGCGCTTGTCGTCAGCGGCACCGCGCAGAGCCTGCAGGCTGCGGCTGCCCAAGCCGAGGCCGCCCGCGCCGAGGCCAGCCGCCGTGCGGACCAGGCCGATCGCATCGCCCGCGACGAACTCGCGGTGGCGTCGGCGAAGACATCGCGGCTCGGGGCGGAGCGCGAGAGCCTGGCCAAACGGCTCGCGGCGCTGAACGACACCTCCGCCAAACTGGAGAAGCAGCGACTCGACGCCATTGCCGCCGCTGCTGCAGCCGCAGCCGAGCACGACCAGTCGACCAACTCCAGCACATCGAGCCCGTCGAGCACGCCGCCCCCCGTGACCACGAGCACGTCGACCCCGACCTCGTCGTCCACGACGCACCCGACCTCGACCACAACCACGCGGCCGACCTCAACCACGACGACCCGGCCCACGTCGACGACGACCACGCGGCCGACCTCGACGAGCACGACCACCACGCCGTCGTCGAGCACGAGCACTCCCAGCAGCACGACGACGAGCCAGCCCCCACCACCGCCGCCCTCCGGCGGGGCGGCCGCCGCCATCGCCTTTGCCGTCGCGCAACTCGGCAAGCCCTACGAGTGGGGGGCGGACGGTCCCGACACATATGACTGCTCCGGCCTGACGATGAGGGCCTGGGCTCAGGCCGGCGTGTCGCTCTCGCACTACACCGGAGCGCAGTGGGCCGAGACCGCCCGCGTCGCCATCGACGCCTTACAGCCCGGCGACCTGGTGTTCTACGGTTCGACGGGGGAGAGCAGCTATCACGTCGGCCTCTACGTCGGGGGTGGGCAGATGATCGAAGCGCCGCACACGGGCGCAGTCGTGCGCTATGCCTCGATCTACCGCTCCGATCTGCTGCCCTACGGCGGCCGGCCGGGCTGACGAACCGCGCCCCACGGCATACGGGGTCGGACGCGGCAGAGGGAGCGACCCGTGCCGTCGTGCGCGATAATCGTCCGGCTATGCCTCCCGCACCTAGGCCAGACGGCCCCCCGCCCGCACCGACCGTGGCCCGTTACCGGATCCGGTATGCCCGTCGTGGTCGCCTCCGGTTCTCCTCCACGCGCGACTTCGCCCGCGCCCTGGAGCGCGCGCTGCGACGAGCCCAGGTGCCGATGGCCTTCAGCGCCGGCTTTCACCCCCACCCGAAGATCTCGTATGCCGGTGGCGCGCCCACGGGAATGGCCTCGGAGGCCGAGTACTTCGAGATCGGCGTGACCGAGGTGCTCGACCCCGATCAGTTGCGTGCAGCGCTCGACGCGGCGCTACCGGACGGGCTCGACATCATCGAGGTCGTGGCCGCCGGGCCGGGTGCGCTGGCCGATCGCTTGGCAGCCAGCGATTGGCGAATCGAGTTCCGCGACACTGCAGTCGAGGCACTCGACGCCGCCTGGTCGCAGTTGTCGGCGCTGCCCGACGTCACCGTCAGCCGGGTCTTCAAGACCGGCCCTAAGAGCCTCGACGTCGGCGACGCGCTGCTGCACGCTGAGGTGGGCGCCGGGGAGGGATGTGCGATACTTCGAGTGGTCGTTCGGCACACCACACCAGCCGTTCGCCCCGACGACATTCTGAGCGCGCTGCGCGATTTGGTCCGGTTCGTGCCCTCGAGTCCCCCCCGGGTGACTCGCCTGGCGCAGGGGCCGTGGCTGGCGGACAGCGCGCAGGTGGCCGATCCCCTGGCCGCCGACAAGGATGGCGCCGCCTCGGGCCGGTGACGCGCCACGCGCGAACCGCACTCCGCGGAACTTAGACGACTTCCGTGTCGGCTCCGGCCGGCGCGACTCACCCGCAGCACGCGGAGACGGGGCCGGACTTCGAACCGGCCGGTGTGGGCGCCGCCGCGTGGTGACGGAAGGTGTGCGCGATGAGCGACACGACCAACGACCGCGACCTCTCGTCCGAGGCATCAGCGGCGGCTGCCGGCGAGCCGGCCGTTCCAGCCTCGGGCGAATCCGCGGAGGCCACCGAGACGACGATCCGCGCGACGGGTACGAAGAAGGCGGCGCCTCGCAAGCGCGCGGCCAAAAAGACCGCCGACAGCGACGCGGCACCCAAGCGGCGTCGGCGTGCGACCGCCCCGGCCGGGCCCGGCGGCGACCTAGAGTTGGCGTATGCCGGCGAAGTCGCCGAGTCCGCCGCCAGCGAGGTGGCGCAGTCCGCTACCGGCGAGGGCACGGAGCAGACGGCTGAGCAGATCACCGATGGTGGATCAGGCGAGCACGCGCCGGGCGAATCCGGCGCGGCGGGCCCAGCCGCCCAGAGCGACCTGGGCATCGGCCAAGTGGCCGACGCCGAGGACGCCCAGTCCGAGACAGCAGCCGACCCCGCCGCCGCGGACCCCGCCGCCGCGGACCGCCCGGCAGACGATGGCGAGGAGGTGGCCGGTCTCGCCGACGGCGGCACGTCGGACGCCGAGGATGCCGAGCGCGACGCTGCTAGCGACGCGGCCACTGACCTCGTCGCCGACCGGTCCGAAGGCGCGGAGACCGACCGCCGCGGCGAAGCGATGAGCGAGCGCGCTGACGGTTCAAGCGCGCTGCAGCCCGCAAGTGACGAGCCCGAATCGCCCCGCCCGCAGCAGAGCGCGTTCGGCCTGCTCTTCCAGGCGCCCGAAGCCCCGGCCCGCCGCCGCGCCTCGCGCCCGGCCGGTGCCGCCGTCACCGTGCCGTCGTCCACGACGCCTTCTGCCGCAGCCGACGGCTCCGGGGCCGAGCATGAGGTCGTCCTCGACCGCGAAAAGGAGCCGGCAGCCACCGAGGACGAATCCCGGTCCGTAGGCGCCGGCCGCGGGTCACGTCGTGGTTCGCGGCGCGCCGGCGCCACCACGTCCGCCCGGAACGCCGCCCTCGAGAGCGCCGCCGCCCAGAGCGCCGATGGCGAGAACGCCCGCGAGAACTCCGGTGCCGGGAGCGCCGATATCCAGAACTCCGGCGCCCGGGCCGGCGACGACGACAGCGCAGAGAAGGCGGACGTCGACCCCGCGGAGGGCGCCGAAACCGACGCCGCCGACGACGGCTCGGCGACCGGATCGCGCAGTCGGCGCCGCCGCGGTGGCCGCGGTCGCCGCGCCCGCGCGAACTCATCCGACGCCGAAGGCGCGGAGGCCGACGAGGCCTTACAGGCGTCCGAGGCGAGTGCGCAGGAGGAGGGGAGCGAACGGCATACGGACGCGGGCGAGGCCGCTGACGACGACGCCAACAACCCGGCCCGCCGCCGGCGCCGCCGCCGCCGCTCCGGAGCAGCAGGCGAGAGCGAGGACCCGCCCGGCACGGTGACACGCGTTCGCGAGGTGCGCCGGGCTCGCGACGAGGTTGCCTCGGTGCGCGGTTCGACGCGGCTGGAGGCCAAGAAGCAGCGCCGCCGCGAGGGACGCGAGGCCGGCCGGCGCCGCACGATCATCACCGAGAAGGAATTCCTCGCGCGCCGCGAGAGCGTCGAGCGCGTCATGGTCGTCCGCCGACTCGACGGCCGCACCCAGATCGGCGTCCTTGAGGACGGCATCCTCGTCGAGCACTACGTCTCGCGCACGACGAATGCGTCGATGGCCGGCAATATCTATCTCGGGCGCGTCCAGAACGTCCTGCCCTCGATGGAGGCCGCCTTCGTCGACATCGGTCGCGGCCGCAATGCCGTGCTCTATGCCGGCGAGGTCAACTGGGATGTCGCGGGTCTTGAGACCGGTGAGGCCAAGCGCATCGAGAACGTCCTGACCTCTGGGGAGTCCGTTCTCGTCCAGGTCACCAAGGACCCGATCGGGCACAAGGGTGCGCGTTTGACGTCGCAGATCTCACTGCCGGGTCGCTATCTGGTCTATGTGCCGCAGGGCTCGATGACTGGCATCTCGCGCAAGCTGCCCGACACCGAGCGGGCTCGGCTCAAGGCCATCCTCAAAGAGATCGTCCCCGCCGACGCCGGCGTCATCGTGCGCACCGCGGCCGAGGGCGCCAGCGAGGAGGAGTTGCGGCGTGATGTCGAGCGGCTCGCCAAAACCTGGGAGCGAGTTAGCGCGGCCGCGGCCGGCAAGTCCGGCAAGAAGACGGGCAACGCGCCGACGCTGCTCTACTCCGAGCCCGACCTGACCGTCCGCGTGATCCGCGACGTCTTCAACGAGGACTTCGCCTCGCTCGTCGTCTCCGGCGACGACGTCTGGGCCGAGATCAGCACCTATGTCGACGATGTCGCGCCCGACCTCGCCGCACGGATGACCAAGTGGACCGATGCGCGCGACATCTTCAGCGCGCACCGGATCGACGAACAAATGACCAAGGCGCTCGATCGCAAGGTCTACCTGCCCTCCGGCGGCTCCTTGGTCATCGACCGCACCGAGGCGATGACCGTGGTCGACGTCAACACCGGCAAGTTCGTCGGCTCCGGGGGCAACCTCGAAGAGACCGTCACCAAGAACAACCTCGAAGCCGCCGAGGAGATCGTCCGCCAACTGCGCCTGCGCGACATCGGCGGCATCATCGTCATTGACTTCATCGACATGGTCCTGGAGTCCAACCGCGACCTGGTCGTCCGGCGCCTGCTCGAATGCCTTGGTCGCGACCGCACGAAACACCAGGTCGCGGAGGTGACCTCGCTCGGGCTGGTCCAGATGACTCGCAAGCGGGTGGCGTCGGGGCTTTTGGAAGTCTTCTCCGAGTCGTGCGAGCACTGCCACGGTCGCGGCGTGATCGTGCGCACCACTCCCGTGGACGCCGTCGAAACCCACGACCACGAACGCGAGCCCTCGGACACGTCGTCCCGGTCCTCGCGCAGCCGTTCGCGTGGCCGCCAGCCCGACCCCGCGAAGGCGCCCGAGCCGGCGCCCGTGCGCACGGGCCCGACCGCCGCGCAGATCGCGGCCGCGGCGCACGCGGCAGCGATGAAGACCACGGCACCCGTCGCACACAACGACGCCGATGTCGACGGCGCGCCGGCCGACGACACCGATTTCGGTATGCCCGCGGCCACGGCCGCCCACGACGCCGACAGTGACCCGGTGGTCACCTGGGCTGACACCCATGACGCCGACACGCACGAGGAGGAGGGCTCGACGGATGCCGAGGCGGCAAGGGATCAGGGCGCGGGGACCGAATCGGCTCCGGCGGAGCCCGACCGCCAGGCGGCGGCCGAGTCCGACGACTCCGCTGCGCAACTGCCGGCCGGCGACGACGCCGGCGCCGAGAACCCGGACGCTGCCTTGGGCGCCGAGGGCGACCCGAGTGCCATACGGCAATCGGGGAGTGGCTCGCGGGCCCAGGGTCGACGCCGCCGCGGCCGGGCAACCGCCCCCGCCGGCCCTCCGCGTCCCTCGGGTTCGTAGCCGGGAAACCCGACCTCGGGCAGTTCTGCCCGCCCAAGGACGTCAGGCCCAACTCGGGGCGAATGCGGTGCAGCGCACGATTTCCGCGCAACCGCGCAAGCTCTGAGCGACGGCTTCGCCGAACGACACCGAGGGGCTCCTCTCCGCTCGCCGAGCGGGGAGGAGCCCCGGCGCGTGTCCCTCGGTAGCCGGCGAGATGTTGCTCGCGGCCAGCGTGCGCGCCGACCATGGGCGCGGGGCCTGTATGATTGATCCTCGGTGCGCCCACCGAGCTGATGTCCCGTGTGCGGGGTAGCTATCGGCCGGTTACTCGAGAGTGTGTGCCCAAGGCTTAACGAAAGTGAGTTCAACGTGTACGCGATTGTTCGCGCAGGTGGTCGGCAGGAGAAGGTCGCCGTCGGCGACGTCCTGCTCATCGACAAGGTGGGCGGCAAGGCCGGCGACGCTGTCGATCTGACCCCGCTGCTGCTGGTCGACGGCTCAACCGTCACCTCCGATGCGGCCAAGCTGGCCAAGGTCTCGGTCAAGGCCGAGGTCGTCGGGCCCGCCAAGGGCCCCAAGATCACCATCATGAAGTACAAGAACAAGACCGGCTACAAGAAGCGCCAGGGTCACCGTCAGCACCTGACCCAGGTCAAGATCACCGCGATCGACGCCTGAGCGTCGGACACGTCGAGACAAGGACTCAGCAGACATGGCACACAAAAAGGGAGCGTCCTCGACCCGCAATGGTCGTGACTCCAATGCCCAGCGCCTAGGCGTCAAGCGCTACGGCGGCCAGCTGGTCGGCGGCGGCGAGATCATCGTCCGCCAGCGCGGCACCCACTTCCACCCGGGCGACAATGTCGGCCGCGGTGGCGACGACACCCTCTTCGCGCTGACCGCCGGTCACGTGGAGTTCGGCACCAAGCGCGGTCGTCGCGTCGTCAACATCGTCCCGGTGGCTGCGGCCGCCGAGTGATTCGAACGGTATGCCGCGGCATACCTTCCGGAAATCGGGGCGGGCCTTCGGCTCGCCCCGTTCCGCATTCCCGGGCATCCGCCCCGAGCACCACCCCCCGAAGTTTGCCCACGCAGAGCGTGGGACCCTCGCTCCTTCGGCCCACGCAGAGCGTGGGACCCAGCTGCACTACTTCGCGGGGACCGCTGTCCGTCCGTGGTTTCCTAACACGACCTAGGACCTGAGCAGGAAGGCAGTACCCATGACCACCTTCGTCGACCGCGTCGTGCTGCACGCGACCGCGGGGGACGGCGGCCATGGTGTCGCCTCGATCCGCCGGGAGAAGTTCAAGCCGCTCGGCGGCCCGGACGGCGGCAATGGAGGCAATGGCGGCGATGTCGTCCTGGTGGTCGACCCACAATCGACCACCCTGCTCGACTATCACCGCAGCCCGCACCGGCGCGCCGAGAACGGCCGCCCCGGTGCCGGCGACGAGCGTGACGGAGCCAATGGTGCCTCGTTGATCCTGCCGGTGCCCGAGGGCACCGTGGTGACCACCCGGGACGGCGGCGTGCTGGCCGATCTGGTCGGCCCGGGCGCCTCAGTAACCGTGGCCCGCGGGGGTCGAGGCGGCCTGGGCAACAAGGCGCTGTCGTCGACCCGTCGCAAGGCACCCGGCTTCGCCCTCCTGGGGGAGCCGGGTGAGTCGCTGGACGTCGTCCTGGAGTTGAAGTCGCTCGCCGATGTCGCGCTCATCGGCTTCCCCTCGGCGGGGAAGTCCTCGCTGGTCTCGGTGATCTCCGCGGCGCGCCCCAAGATCGCCGACTACCCGTTCACGACGCTCGTGCCCAATCTCGGCGTCGTCACCGCCGGTGACGTCCGGTTCACGGTGGCCGACGTTCCCGGGCTGATCCCCGGGGCGTCCGAAGGCCGGGGCCTGGGCCTGGAGTTCCTGCGCCACGTCGAGCGCTGCTCGGTGCTCGTGCACGTCATCGACTGCGCAACCCTCGAGCCCGGGCGCGACCCGCTGACCGACCTCGACGTCATCGAGGCCGAGCTGGCGGCCTACGTGCCCGGTGACCTGCTCGGCGGCCGTCCGCTCTCCGAGCGGGTTCGCATGGTGGTCCTGAACAAGGCCGACGTACCGGAGGCGCGTGAGCTCGCCGAGATGGTGACGCCCGACCTGCGCGAGCGTGGGTATGACGTGTTCATCGTTTCCGCCGTCGCTCACCTCGGCCTCAAGGAATGGACGTATGCCCTCGCGCGGGCCGTCGAGGCCGCGCGGGTCGAGGTGGCGAGCGAGATCGTGCCGCAGCGCATCGTGATCCGCCCCAAGTCGGTGGACGACAAGGGCTTCACGGTCGTGCGGGAGATGACCGGTGACGGCGAGGTCTTCCGGGTGGTCGGCGAGCGGCCCTCGCGCTGGGTGCGCCAGACCGACTTCAGCAACGAGGAGGCGGTGGGCTACCTGGCCGACCGGCTCCAGCGGGCAGGCGTCGAGGAGGCGCTGCTGGCGGCGGGAGCGGTCGCCGGCTCGGCCGTGCTCATCGGCCCGGCCGACAATGCCGTCGTCTTCGACTGGGATCCCACCATGGTCGGTGGCGCCGAGTTGCTCGGTGGCCGCGGGACCGACGGGCGGCTGGCCGACCACTCGCGGCGGACCAATATCGAGCGCCGCGAGGAGTTCGACAAGCGCAAGGCGGCCGTCTCGCGCACGCGCGCCGAGCTGGATGCCGAGCGTAAGTCGGGGCACTGGATCGATCCCGGTCAGGACGCGGGATGACCCACCACGAGGTCGCGGCTGCTTCGGGGGCGGGACACTTCCCTCAAATGCCTCCGTATGCCGACTCCTCGCTCGGTGTGGCTGCCGACAGTTCCGGGTCCGCCGACGCTGAGGTGGCGGGTGGCGGGTCCGCTCTCGCGCACGACAACGCCGCAGTGGTCGGCGTGGCAGCCGCTGGGGCGGCCGGGGACAGCGCGGCCGATGTCGTCGCGGCCGATGTCGTCGCGGCCCGGGCCCGGGTCGCGGGCCGGGGCCGCATGGTTGTCAAGGTCGGGTCATCGTCGCTGACGACCGACGGAGGGCGCCGGCTCGACCTCTCCCGGATCGAGGCGCTGGTCGGCGTGCTCGCCGAGCGCCGGCTGCGGGGCGAGCCGGTCGTGCTCGTCTCCTCCGGCGCCATCGCTGCCGGGATCGGTCCGCTGGGGCTGACCCGCCGGCCGCGCGACCTGGCGACCCAGCAGGCCGCGGCAAGCGTGGGCCAAGGCGCACTCATGGCGGCGTACACGGCGGCGTTCGCGGCATACGGGCTTACGGTCGGGCAGGTGCTGCTGACCGCGGACGATGTGACGCGGCGGGGGCACTACACCAACGCGCGGCGCACGCTCGACCGGCTGCTGGAGTTGGGGATCGTGCCGATCGTCAACGAAAACGACACCGTCGCGACCCACGAGATTCGCTTCGGCGACAACGACCGGCTCGCGGCGCTGGTCGCCCATCTGGTGCGCGCCGAGGCGCTGGTCCTGTTGACCGATGTGGACTCGCTCTATGACGGGCCGCCGAGTGAGCCTGGGGCACAGCGCATTCCGGCGATCCGGTCACTGTCCGATCTCGACCAGGTCCGCATCGGCGGGTCCGGGTCGATGGTCGGCACCGGGGGCATGGCCACCAAGATCGAAGCGGCGGCGATCGCCAACTCCGCCGGCGTTCTGGCCGTGCTCTGCGCGGCACCCGCTGTCGGTCCGGCCTTGGCCGGCGAGGATGTGGGGACGATTTTCCTGCCGGACTCGGTCGGCAAGGCCAGCCGCAAGCTGTGGATCGCGCACGCCACCGCGGCCCGCGGGACTCTCGTGGTCGACGCCGGTGCCGTTGCGGCCTTGGTCGAGCGCCGCAAGTCCCTCCTCCCCGCCGGGATCACCGGGCTAGTGGGCTCCTTCACCGAGGGCGATCCGGTCGACATCGCCGGCCCCGACGGCACGATCATCGCGCGCGGTCTGGTCAGCTACGACTCCGGGGAGATCCCCAAGCTGCTCGGCCGCTCGACCAAGGAACTGGCCCGCGAGTTCGGACCCGAGTACGAACGCGAGGTCGTCCACCGCGACAACCTCGTCGTTCGCTGAGGTCGGGTCACACGGGCAGGCGCAGAGCCAGCCGCCCGCCTTCGCCGGGGGCCAACACCATCGACGACGCCAGGGCCGGGCGCCTCGACATCGGGCTCGGCAACTCGCTCGCTTTTCGGGTAGGGGGTCAGTGCACCCGAGTCGGCACGAACTCCATGGCCGGGTGGGCGATCTCTTCCTGGCTCTGCACCAGTCGCAGCTCCCGGCGGCCGGAGTCCAGGGTCCGCTTCAGGAGGGCATAGACCGACGACACCGTCTTGGCCAGCGCCTCATCGGGGCGGCCCGAGTTGAGCAGGTGAGCGGTGAAGAGGGCAGCGGTCACATCGCCGGAGCCATTGGCCTTCATCGGCAACTGCGGCGTCTGGACGATCCAGGCCTCCTCGCCGTGGACGGCGAGCATCTCGATGGTGTCGGCCGGCCGGTCGGGGCGCAGCACTGAGGTCACCAGCACGGTGGAGGGGCCCATCGCCCGCGCCAGGTCGACCGCGGCGAGGGTGTCTTCGAGCGTCTCCGGCTCGGTCCCGGTCAGGAAGCCCAGCTCGAACTGGTTGGGCGTGATCAGATCTGCTTGCGGCACAACGCGTTCACGCAGCAAGACCGGGATGTCGGGGTGGACGAAGCAGCCACTCTTGGCATTGCCCATGACCGGGTCGCACGCATAGATGGCCGACGGGTTGGCCGCCTTGACCCGGGCGACGGCGTCGAGGATGACGTCGCCGATCTGGCTGCCGCCTTGATAGCCCGATAGCACCGCATCCACCTCGGGGAACGCCTCGCGCTCCTCCATCCCGGTGATGACCGCCCGCACGTCTTCGGCCGCCAGCAGCGGGCCACGCCACGCGCCATACCCGGTGTGGTTGGAGAAGTGCACGGTGTAGACGGGCCAGACCTCGACCCCCAGCCGCTGCAGGGGGAAGACGGCCGCGGAGTTGCCCACGTGGCCATACGCGACGGAGGACTGGATGGAGACGATCGTGGTCACCGGGCCATTCTCCCGTATGCCCCGCCGCGCCCCCGGGCGCGCCCGCCGCTCACCTGCCTCAGACGCGCACGCACTGACCGAATTTCCCGCCCGAGACGACATTCGCGACGCCAGTCGGTGCCGGGGCGTTGTTGGTGCAGGAGAGCTTGCCCGAGATCGCGTTGTACTTCAGCACTTTGGTGCCCTGGCGGTTGGCCGTGAGCGTGACACTGCCGGCAACGACGACCGCGGTCAAAGCGATGGCGCCGCCCGTGCTGAGGCTGATCGCGCCGCCGACACGGGAGTTCGTCACCGAGACTTTTGTGTAGCCGACAGCCGTGACGCTGCGGTCGATCACCGCGCCGTTGACCGTCAGGCTGCCCCGCGCGTCGACATTGATCGCCCCGCGGACGTTGGCATTGTTGATCGTGCAGGCCGCACCGGCCGGCACCCGGATGGAGCCGGTGGTCGCCCCGGTGATGGTCCCGCGGCATAGGCGCTCGGCGGGCGCCGCCTGGGCGGGAGCGCTCAGGCCCACAATCAGAGCGGCGGCCGTTGCAGCGGCGAGGGCGATCGACGAACGAGACATGGCAAAGTCCTCCCCAGGACTGGTGCGCCGGGCTCTGCGCCCGGCGTGAGCGACCACCCTCGCACAGGCGGACGCGATGCGCGCGCGCTCGCGTCGCCCGTACCCTTGCCGTATGACGAGTGTTTCCCCCGACGCCACCGAGGCAGTTGCGCAGTTGGCCGGCCGGGCGCGAGTCGCCGCCCGCGAACTCGCGCTGATGTCGCGCGCCGCGAAGGACGCAACGCTGCACGCCCTCGCCGACGCCCTCGACGCGGCCACCGACCGCATCGTCGCGGCGAACGCGGTCGATCTCGAGCGCGGTCGCAACGGCGGTATGCCAGCCAGCCTTCAGGACCGCCTCGTCCTGACCCCGGAGCGGGTCACCGCGATCGCCGACGCCCTGCGTGACATTGCCGCGCTGCCGGATCCGGTCGGCGAGATCGTCCGGGGCTCGACCCTCGCCAACGGCCTGCAGATCCGGCAGCTCCGCGTCCCGATGGGTGTCGTCGGAATGATCTACGAAGCCCGCCCCAATGTCACTGTCGATGCCGCCGGCCTGGGGCTGAAATCCGGCAACGCCGTGATCCTGCGCGGCGGCTCGGCGGCAGCCGACTCCAACCGTGTCCTCGTGGACGTCATGCGCGAATCCCTTGCCGCACACGGGGTCAACCCCGACGCCATCGGCCTGCTCGAAGGCGGCCACGACGCTGTCCGCGCGCTGATGACGGCCCGCGGCCTGGTCGACCTGCTGATCCCGCGCGGCGGTGCCGACCTGATCAACTCGGTCGTCCTGAACTCCACGGTCCCGGTCATCGAGACCGGCATCGGCAACTGTCACGTCTATGTCGACCGCGCCGCCGACCTCGACAAGGCGCTCGCGATCACGATGAACTCCAAGACCCACCGGCCCAGCGTCTGCAATGCCGCCGAGTCGCTGCTCGTCCACGAATCGGTCGCGCCCGACTTCCTGCCCAAGGCCCTGACCGAACTCGCCGGCGCGGGCGTGGTGCTGCATACGGACGAGCGCGCAAGCGCCATCGCGACCGAGGCCGGGGTCCCCTTTGCCGTCGCCACCGATGACGATTTCGCCACCGAGTTCCACGCGCTCGAGATGTCCGTCGGCGTCGTCAGCTCGTTGGACGACGCCCTCGAGCACGTGCGGACCTACGGCTCCGGCCACACCGAAGCGATCGTCACCGAGGACCGCTCGGCCGCCCGGCGCTGGAGCGCGGAGGTCGACGCGGCTGCCGTCATGGTCAACGCGTCGACCCGCTTCACGGACGGCGGCGAGTTCGGCTTCGGTGCCGAGATCGGCATCTCCACCCAGAAGTTGCACGCCCGCGGCCCGATGGCCCTCCCGGAGCTGACGACGACCAAGTGGATCGTCGAGGGCGACGGGCACGTGCGCGTCTGATGCGCGGCCACGAAGTCCGCAAACTCACCGCGCTCGAAGACACCCACTGGTGGTATGCCGAGCGTCGTCACCTGCTCGCCCGCTCGATTGCCGGTAGGCCGCCCGGCCGGGCCCTCGACATCGGTGCGGCCGGCGGGGGCAACACGCGCGTCCTGCAATCGGCCGGCTGGGAGGTCGCGGCCCTCGAATACGGCGAAGAGGGGGCGCTCGTCGGTCGCTCGCGCGGGCTGGAGGTGGTGCGCGGCGACGCGACGGCCCTTCCGGTCGCCGACAGCAGCCTCGACCTGGTCGTCGCCTACGACGTGTTGGAGCACATCGTCGACCACGATGCGGCCGTGCGGCAGGTGCGTCGCGTGCTGCGTCCCGACGGGGTCTTCCAGATCGCCGTGCCCGCCGACCCACGGCTGTGGTCGGAGCACGATGTCGCGGTGGACCACGTGCGCCGCTACACCAGGGCCACGCTGACAGATCTGTTGTCCCGGAGCGGTTTTGTCGTCGATGACCTGTGGTCGTGGAACGTCCTGCTGCGTCCGACGGTGGCCCTGCGCCGCCGGGCCAGCTCGGGCAGTGACTTGGAGGAGATGCCGCGACCGGTCAACGCGGCCCTTCGCGTCGTTGTCGCACTGGAGCGTCACTTGCCGGTGAAGTCGCTTCCCGGCGTCTCGCTCTTCGCCACCGCTCACCCGGTCGCCTGACGGCACTCAGCGGGCGCGCCAGCGGCCCGGGTCAGGTGGCGCCGGCGAACCCTGGGCATCGGTGTCCGTCAGCGGCCGCGCGGCGCGGGCCAGCCGTCGCGCGTGCTCGTCGGTCCACAGCCCGCTCGGCGCAGGGCAGCGCGCGACGGCGCGCGACACCGTCGCCAGCGGCAGGTCGCCCGCCGCGACGACATAGTTGCCGAACCTCCGGCCCTTGAGCACATCGTGCGTGCCGATCACGACCACTTGCCCGTATGCGGCGGCTCCCGTCAGCGTCGCCACTACCCGCGCGAGGTAGGCCCGGCCCGGCTCGTCCGGGATATTCATCGCCAACACCCCACCCGGCCGCAGCACGCGAGCCACGTCGCGGACGAACTCGCTCGTGGTCAACTCCGCCGGCACGCTGCCAGCGGCGAAGGCGTCCAGGACGACCAGATCCGCACTGCCCGCCGCCATGCCGGCGACCCCGATGCGCCCGCCGGCGGTTCGGACCCGGATCCGGTGCCCGCGGGGGAGGGGGAGTTCGCGCCGTACGACCTCGGTGACGGCGGCCGCAGGCTCCAGGACGATCTGGGGCGATCCGGGCCGCACGTGCTCGACGTAGCGAGGCAGCGTCATACCGGCACCGCCGATGTGGGTGACCCGAAGGCCGCGCTCAGGCGGCACGTCCTCGGCCAGCACGTCGACGATCAAACCGAGATGCTGGACGTACTCGAAGACCAGCAGCCCGGGATCGTCGAGTTGGACGTGCGACTGCGGCTGCCCGCTCACCCAGACCGTCGCGCCGCCGTGCCCATCGGGCTCGACGCGGGCTGCGGCCTCCGGCTCCGGCGACGACTGCGCCGCACGCCCCCGGCGCTGGCCGCTCACGGCTGCCGGGTCGCCGCCGGGTTGGCCGATCCCGTGGCCGAGTCGTAGGCGACGTAGTAGCTGGGGCGGGCCTGGGCCGCGGCATACAGCCGGCCGACGTACTCGCCCAGGATGCCGAGCGCGAGCAGTTGCACCGCGCCGACACCGGAGACCACGACGACGGTGGAGGTCCAACCGGCGACGACGTGGCCGCGGACGCGGGCATACAAGGCGAAGATCAACAAGGCGAGCGAGGCGGCTCCGCCGACGAGACCGAGGAGGGTGGCGAAGCGCAGCGGGGCCAGCGAGAAGGCGGTCATCGAGTCGATCGAGAGGCGCAGCATCTTGGTGAACGGATACTTCGACGAGCCAGCCGCCCGCTCCTCCCGGCGATAGGTGACCGACGCCGACGGAAAGCCGAGGGCGGGCACGACAAAGCGGAGAACTCGGCCATACTCCGGCAGGGCATTGACCGCCTCGACGGTCGCGCGCGACATCAGGCGATAGTCGCCGGCATCTCGCGGCGCGGCCGTGCCCGCCATGGCGTCCATGGACCGATAGAACGCGCGCGCCGTGACGCGCTTGAATCTCGAGTCGCTGGATCGGTCGCTGCGTACGCCGTAGACGACGTCGACGCTCTCCGCGCGGGCGACGGCGAGCATCTCGGCGATCACCTCCGGCGGGTCCTGCAGGTCGGCGTCCAGGGTGACGACATACGCCCCCGTCGCCAGCGCGAGACCGGCCGAGATCGCCGCCTGGTGACCGGCATTGGCGCGCAGGCGCACCACCCGCAACTGCGGCCACACACGGCGCTGCTTCTGCAGCGCGATCGCCGTGCCGTCGCTGCTGCCGTCGTCGACGGCGACCACCTCGTAGGCCGTTTCCAGTCCGTCCGCGACCGGCCGCAGGCGCGCCGCGAACAGCGGCAGGACGGCCTCCTCGTTGAACATCGGAACGACGATGCTCAGTTCGGGGACGGACATGGCGGTCACTCTACGCAGGCCAGCCTGAGTCTTCGGTGTGCGCCGGCTGTGCGGAACTGAGTCCAGGACGAGACGACACCGGCCCCTCGATGTATGAGAACCGAGGGGCCGGAGTACTGCCAGGGCCTGCGGCGCGAGCCGGGGCCGCCAGGCGACGCTGGCCACTACAGGTCACCGGGGACGATGACCGCAATGAACTGACACCATCTGCGGTGAAGTCGCCTCGTGGCACCCTCGCGTCGTCGTCCGCGAGCTGTCGGACCTTCGTCCCAGGGCCGCCGCGCAGCGCGACAGCTATGCCTCGTTATCTCCTCCACCGAACACCGGGCCGACTACTGCTGGCGCATCGACCCGACGTACGGACCCATTAAAGTCACCACCGCCCTGGCGTGCAACGACCTCCACGGGCTGTCCACCGCGACGCGCGCGGTTATCCACACGCCGCCCGTTCGGGCATCGCGTCTTACACAGGTCTGTGGGCGAAATTGGTGGAGAACCCGCGGCCGGGTAACGGGCGCGCTCGTGCACGGGGGCGGCCGGTGGCGGCGGCGCGCTAAGGTTGGGCCATGTCGATGAGCATTGTCCAGTTCGCCGCCGAGGGCGAAGAACACCTGCGCGAACTGCCGATGCCGGCCTATCTGTATGCCGTGATCGCCTTGGCGCTGTTCGCTCTCGGCCTGGCTGTTCTCTGGTTCTTCCGCGGCACCGCCGCCAAGCTCGGTCAGCCGGGCCGCGGGCACGGCCACGACGCTCACGGGCACGGCTCCGAGAACGGCCACCACTGACCGGCGACGCCGACTCCTCGACGGCGCTCGTGGCTGCCGGTCGGGGCGCCCGGTTGGGCGTCATGGGCGGCACCTTCGACCCGATCCACCACGGTCACCTGGTCGCCGCAAGTGAGGTCGCTTCGCTCTTCGGTCTAGACGAGGTCGTCTTCGTCCCGACCGGGCAGCCCTGGCAGAAATCCGGGCGGTCGGTCAGCGCGGCCGAGCATCGCTACCTGATGACCGTCGTGGCGACGGCCTCCAATCCCCGGTTCACGGTCAGCCGGGTCGACATCGACCGGCCCGGCCTGACCTACACGATCGACACGCTGCGGGATCTGCACCGAGAGCGCCCCGATCAGGAACTCTTCTTCATCACCGGCGCCGACGCACTGGCGCAGATCCTGTCCTGGAAGGACGCGGACGAACTCTTCGAGTTGGCCCAGTTCGTCGGCGTCACCCGGCCGGGCTATGAGCTGACCGAACA
This sequence comes from Nostocoides vanveenii, assembly GCF_039531165.1. NCBI lineage: Bacteria > Bacillati > Actinomycetota > Actinomycetes > Micrococcales > Intrasporangiaceae > Nostocoides > Nostocoides vanveenii. Next base: position 38,478 of record NZ_BAAAPN010000019.1, read on the forward strand.
CGGCCTGCCGGCCGACCGCGTGCACCTGCAGGAAGTTCCGGCGATGGCAATCAGTTCTACTGATTGCCGCGAACGCGTGGCGAAGGGCGAACCCGTCTGGTACCTCGTGCCCGACGGTGTCGTGCAATACATCAACAAATACCGGCTGTATGCGGCGGACACGCCTGCCGACGCGGCCGAGCCCAAGGAGAGCAGTGCCAGCATCTGACCGCGCCACGACCCTGGCCCGCGCCGCCGCGCAGGCAGCCGCAGACAAGATCGCCGCAACCATCGTCGGCCTCGACGTCAGCGGACAGTTACCCCTCTCCGATGCCTTCGTCATCATCTCGGCGAGCAACGAACGCCAGGTCGCCGCCATCGTCGACGAGATCGAGGAGCAGGTGCGCCTGGCCGGTGCCAAGGTGCTGCGTCGCGAGGGCGCCCGGGAGGGCCGCTGGGTGCTCCTCGACTTCGGCGACATCGTCGTCCACGTCTTCCACGAGGACGAACGCAACTTCTACGACCTCGAACGGCTCTGGCGCGACTGCCCGCAACTCGACCTCGGCGTTGTCGGGACCGAGCAGACGCCGGCCGCCGGCTCAGCCGCCGCCGACGCCCGCTGATTCGCGTATGGCCGCGCCACGTCGCCTGATCCTGCTGCGGCACGGGGAGACCCAGGCCAATGTGACCGGTGTCTGGCAGGGCCATCTGGATGTTCCGCTGACCGAGCGTGGCATCGCCCAGGCGGCCGCTGCCGCGCCGGTGGTTGCGGCCTACGGGCCGGTGCGGGTTGTGGCCTCCGACCTCCAGCGGACCGCGGTCACCGGCCGGGCGCTCGCCGACGTGTGTGGGCTCCCGCTCGACCTGGACGCGCGCTGGCGCGAGTTCGACGTGGGCCAGTGGACCGGACTGTCCTCGGCCGAGGTGATCGCGCTCCATCCCCAGGAGCGACAGCGGGCGCTGCGTGGCGAGGAGCAACGGCGCGGGATCGACGGGGAGGGCCCCTCTGAAGTCGCCGACCGCGTCCGCCCGGCGCTCGCCGAACTGATCGGCGCGCTCCCGGACTCGCAGTGCGCGGTCATCATCAGCCACGGCGGCACCATCAAGATCATCGCCGCGCTGCTCCTGGGCCTCGACACGCTCACGACCTCGCGCCTGCTGACCGTTCCCGGCAACTGCGAATGGGCCGACCTGGTCGAGGGCACGACCGGCTGGCGGATCGCCGGCTGGAACCTCCGCGCTCTGTCACCAAACCCCAGCGCCCATTGACCGGCAGCTGATCCGCATCCCGCCCAACCCCGTCGAGAGGCCGGTTCAGGGTCGTCGAGAGGCCGGTTCAGGGTCGTATGGGTCCGACGCTCTGCGTGGGCGAGGCCGCACGCTGTTGCCGCACTTGGCCACGACGGGTGCCAGTCGACGGCCATCGACTCGGCGATTTGGGTTAGGTGCGTGCGGCCGGGTAATATTCCGCAGGTTGCTCGCCGACACCGGCAGCACGGGGCTGTAGCGCAGTTGGTAGCGCACCTCCATGGCATGGAGGGGGTCAGGGGTTCGAATCCCCTCAGCTCCACCCCACGCACAAGGCTCGAACCCTTGCCAACGGAAACGCTGGCCGAGGTTCGGGCCTTGTGTGCGTCTGCCGCCCAGGTCAGAGCGTTGGCGTTGACTTGCGGATCAAGGAGCATCTCGAAAGGTCGGTTGTGCTCGACGCGCAGCTCGTTGTCCTCGTCGATGAAGACCTTCGTGAAGAATGCCTGGTTGCACAGCCGCCGGTTGGTGTCGTCGCAGCGGGTGTAGATGTCGGCGCAGTTGGCGAGCAGGCCGAGGGCGTCGTCGAGGTGGGCGCGGGCCTCGGCGTAGTCGCCGAAGTGGGCATCGATGCGGCGGGTCACCTGGTCGAGTTCGGCGACGATGCGGTCCTGCTCGCGCTTGAGCACTGAGAGCGGGATCGCGTCGGCGTAGTGCGCCTGCATGAGGCGATCCTGCTCGCTTTCGAGCCGGTCGCGGTTGGTCGTGAGGCGTTCCAGTTCCTCGGTTTCGGCAGCCATGAGCCGATCGAACTCGTGGTGGAGCATGCCCGCGAGCGCATCCTGCTGGGCGGGCGTGATCTGGACGCGCGTGTAGTAGTCCTCGACGAGCTTCTCGACATCTTCGATGAGCATCGCCTGGCGCGTGCAGTCGGTGCGCTTGGAGTGCCGGCCGGAGCATACGAAGTAGCAGTAGACGTTACCGTGGCGGTTCTTCGCGTTGGAGACGATGAGCCGGGAGCCGCACCGGCCGCAGTGGATGGTGCCTTTGAGGTAGTGGCCGTGGACTTGGGTTGCCTCGACGGCGCACTGGTGCGCGGTGAGCACAGACTGGACCTGGTACCAGACCTCGGCAGGAACGAGCGCCGGGTGGTTGCCTTTGTAGCGGGTGCCTCGATAGATGACATCGCCCTTGTAGTACGGGTTGGTCAGGAGTCGATGGATGGTGGACACAGCCAGCGGCTTCGCCGGCCTCTTCGGAGTCGGCAGGCTCCGCAGCCCGCGCGAGGTGAGCTCGTCGTGCAGTTGGCTGACGCTCCAGTTGCCCGAAGCGTACGCCTTGAACGCCCACTCGATCATCGGCGCTCGCTCGGGATCGAGCTCGATGGTGCGGACTTCACGGCCGAGTTCGTCGCGCTTGCGGACGTTCAGATACCCGACGGGGGCGCGCCCGTTCGTGCCGCCACCGATGGCCTTCTGGTTCATGCCCTTGGCGACCTCGGTGGCGAGGTTGCGGGAATAGAACTCGGCGATGGTGGACATGATGCCGTGCAGCAACATCCCCGAGGGCGTCTCGTCGATGTTCTCCGACGCGGACACGAGCATGACCCCGCACTGTTGGAGTGCGAGGTGAATGCTCACGTCGTCGGCGCGGTTGCGAGCGAGCCGGTCGACCTTGTGAACGATGCAGTACGCGACCTTGTTGGCCTTGACGTACTGGATCATCCGCATCAGCTCGGGCCGGTCGGACGACTTGGCTGAGGCGCCCGCGTCGACGAACTCCTCAACGATGCCGGCGCCGAGCTGTTCGGCCTTGCGCCGGGTCGCTTCGCGCTGGGCCGGGATCGAGAAGCCCTCGTCGGTCCCGCCCTTCTCTGCCTGCTCGCGGGTGGAGACCCGCAGGTAGGACACGGCGGCAGCCGCAGTCTTGGGCGGGTCGATGAGGCTGGCTGCCGGATCATCGGCAATGGTGGTCATCCGGGGCTCACTCTCACGCGGTTCGACCCTCGCGCTCCCAACTGTTCGTGGGAGGGGTGTTGATCGTGAGAGCAGCCGGTGAAGGCTGTAGGGCGAGACCCGATGGTCTCGGTGCGTGTTGCCCGCCGAGCGGCGAGGTTTAGGCCACAACACCCCGCATCGCGAGGCTTGCAGGGTTCATTCTACCGGGCGGCTTCAGAAGCGGCCAGGCCATCCGTCGCCGCCCGGTAGGTGTCGGGCACCCGCACGGCCTCGCGGGCCGCGCGGCTCTCGCCGGTCTCCTGCAACGTCAGCCGGATGAGAACCTCGGCGAGCTTGTGCAGGTCGGCGCGTTCGCGGTGGACGGCCCGGACGGAGAACGACCGCTCCTCGTACGGGCGACGATCTGTCTTCTTCGTGTAGCGGCTCATTGGTCTACGGCATCTCGTCGTCGGCCAGGTTGGCGTAGAACTCGTCTTCGGCCTCCTGGCGCTTGCGGACTTGCGCGATCACGAACTCGACGAACTCGGTGTCCCGGTCAGTGAAGGTGAAGTCCTGGATCGTGGGAGCTGGGTCTTCACCGGGCCACACAGCTTGCCGGGTCGGGCGGTCGCGGTCGCCGCGGGTGCCGCAGGCGGTGACCCAGTAGCGAAGCCGCTCTCGCGCGTCGGCGAAGTCACGATGCCAGCCGAGCGGCGCGGATGCGTTCTGCTCGGGGTCGTAGGCACCCAGCCAGTGCAGGTGCAGTGCCGACAGCTCCCAGACCATCTCAGGGTGGTGGTGCCAGAACGGCGGCACCACCGCGACGGTGAGGCCGTAGGTGCGTCGCAGCCAGTCAACCCATCGGTTCAGCGCGAGCCATTCCTGCTCCAGCTCGTGCGCTGTCAGCAGGTTCCAGTTCACGGGGTGAGGCGGTTCGGGCATGTCCGCGCTGGTGACGCGGGGCGGTGAGTCGAAGACGTCCGGCTCATCCATCTCATGCTGATCGCTCATGATGCCGTGGCTCCCGATCTCACATGCTGACCGGGGCGTGCGCCGCGGTTGCGGCTCGCTGCGTCGGGTCGTACGCCGCTGCATCCCGACCGACTCCGTTGCGCGGCGTCCGGTCGACCTCGTAGCGGGTTCGGGCGGCGTCATGGCCGATCTTCTTGGCGACGAACTCTTCGCCCTCGATCGCCTGACCATTGCGCTCGTAGTTGACCGGCCGGGTGTAGCCCTCGGCGACGAAGTTGTCGCCCTGGGCGAAGTTCGCGTGCGCGTGCTCAGCGGAACGCCCGAACATCACCAGGTGGTGGTAGGTCGTTTCGGTCTGCGTGAACGAGCCGTCGTCCTCGCGGCGGAAGTGCTCCTTGCCGATACGGGCGAAGAACCTGGCGTCTCCCTTGGTCGTCTCGGTGAGTAACGGCTCCGAGGCGATGAAGCCTGACAGCGATTCCTGGGTGTGAATGGCCATGATGGCCTCCTCCTGAACTCGGGCGACCAACTGCGTGTGGGTCGCTCTGTCAGGCAGGTGCGCTACGGCACCCAAGCGCCCAAGTTCAGGAGGCGGGGCGACGGGCGCAGCAGTGCTTCGAGTTCGTCGCGATCGCTGCGGAGTTGTGCGGCGTCGGCGCGGGTCGGCCAAGCGCGGAGGTCGGTGACGATAGGCGGCGCGGAGCGCAACATCGTGATGCCGGTGCCGAATGGCAGAGTTCGGATGCGGTCTGGCGGCAGGATCGGGACGCGGCGGATCGAGCGCTGGTTGGAGCGGGTTCCGTGGTCGCCGAGGGTCACGCTGTCGGTGTACTCGTCTCGCTCGCCGATGAGCGTGGAGAGGTCTTGGAGGTCGCGGCTGTTGGATGCGCCGCCGAGGATGATCTTGACGATGCTGGCGTCCCAGATCGCGCCGGCCTGGTGCTCGCTCCACCTGTCGCGAGCTTGGGCGAGGGACTGCAAGACCGGCATGGTTGTGATCCCGGTGCCGCCGCCTTCGGCCATGAGCGTCGGCAGTGACGGCAGCGGTGCGAGGTTGCCGATCTCGTCGAGCGCGAGCAGCAACGGGGGGTCAAGCCGTGCCCCGGGTGAGCGGGCGGCGAGCCGGCGGGCGGTTTCGATGAGGTCTTCGACGAACGCCGCGATCAGCGATGCGGAGGCTCCTGCCCCGGCACCGGTGGCGAGGAGGTAGAGGGTGCCTTGTTCGGTGAGGAAGGTCTCGGGGTCGAAGTGTTCGTGTGGGCCTGGTGTGACGGCATCGAGTACGCGCGGGTCTGCGAGGGCGGCGAGGGCGAGGGAGACGCCTTGCCAGATGCTGTCGCGGGTCTTGGGGTCGGCGTCGATCATCGCGCCCAGTGAGTCGTCCCAGCCCATCGCCGCATTCGGGTGGGAGTTGAGGATGGCGACGGCCTCCGACGCAGCGCTGGGGTCGAGGGTCCACCGAAACAGCTCGGCGGGCGGGCGACCGTCGAGCGCGGCAGCGTGCAGCAGCGACTGGAGTGCGGTGCGGGTCTTGCCTTCCCAGAACCCGCCGGACTCGACCCCGCCAGCGCTGAGGCCGGTGGCGCCGGCGAGGCCGTTGGCGCGGATCATCGCTGTCAGCGGGTCGTCGCAGCCGCGAATGGGTGACCATCGGAGTCCTGCGGGGATGCCTTCGGCGAGGTGTTGGGGGTCGAACACGGCGACCGGCCCGCCCTTGCGGCGTCGGGCCCGGAGGGTCGCGGTGAGGTTGTCGGGCCTCGTGCTGGTGGTGACGACCGCGCCGGGTGCGTCGAGGATCGCGTTGATGACGACGTGCAGGCCCTTGCCTGAGCGGGGTGGGCCGATCAGCAGGATCGAGTCTTCGACCGATGCCCATACCTTCGTTCTACGGCTGGCACCGAGGAGGTAGCCGACATCCTGCGGTGCTGGCGTCTGCAAGGAGGGCCGCAGAGTGGCCGCGCGGTGAAGCAGTGCCTTCGCGGATGCTGCGGTCTTGACCTCGTGGCTGGTCGCGATCCCCGCGAGTTGGTGCGGGTCGGTCTCGGTCTTCCGCGTGTGTCGGCGCAGAACGATCCATACCCAGACGGTCCCGGCGGCCAGTCCGACGAGCAGTGCCGTGCTGACGAGCCAGTAGACGACTGGGTTGAGCCCGTCGGCACCGAGCGCGGTCGCCGGGTCGCCGGGGTTGAACAGCACGGCGAGCCCCGCTGCTGCGCCGGCGTCGGGCTGTGGTGTGCCGGTGAGGAATGCGGCGACGCTGCCGGCGGCGCGGAGGACGAGAGCGATCCCGAACGTGCCGATCAGGCCAATCAGGGCGGCGTTGGTGAGTTCGTCGCCCATACCCCCGGCCTGCCGCTGGTTCATGTCAGCCGCCGCACCGCGAGCGTGCCCGAGATACGCCCTAACAGGATCATCTCGTGTGTGCCGTCGGGCAGGTCGTCGAGGTCGATGAGCGACCGCGCTTCGCCTGTCCCGGTGGCGTCGGTACGGGAGACGATCGTCGCGACGGCGACATCCTCGCCCGGCACGAACCCGCCCGCGGTGACCTCCGCCAGACGTGGCACCCGTCGGGCGTGGCGACTCTGACGAGTCTCCGGCACAGGGGCCTCAGACGAGACCACGGCGCGTCGGGGCCTGCGGGTGCGGAGGATATCGGTGAAGACACTCCCGTCGCTCTCGCGCACCTCGACTCGGACCGCGATCGTGTGGTCTTTGGTGATGGCATCCATGAGCGGCCCGAACGTCGCCCGCGTCCACGGGGTCGCGTCCGGCGACGGAAACGGTGCTCCATCGACCGTCGCGGTGAGGGTGCCGTCTGCGGCGACAGTGACGAGGACGTGCGGCAGCTCGACGGGAGCCGTCGCATCGTCGTCGTTCGGGCCCGATCGGCGCGGGCTGGTGAGGTTCATCGGTAGCCTCCTGCTGCGCGGCTGCTGGTGTCAAACAGGGCGAGCTCGTCGGGGTGGAGTTGGTGCTGGCAGACGAAGCTCCTGGCCTTGATCCGCCACAGGCCTTGGCCGACGCCAAGGTTCGGCAAGAGCTGCTGCTCGGTGCCGGTCAGACCGAGAGCGGTTGCGGTCGGCCCGAGCTGGTCGGACTCCTGCCGGTACACGATCCGCGTCTCGGCGTTCGCGAGCAGTGAGTTGGCCAGGGAGCGCATGGCGGAGCCTTGGTCGCCCACGTTGTCGAGGTCGGTGAGCTTGTGGAAGATCAACATGTTCGCGATCCCGTAGTGCCTGGCGAGTCGCCAGTGCGCGTCCATCCGCCGCAGCAGCGCCGGGTGGGACATGAGCCGCCAGGCTTCGTCGTAGATCACCCACCGCTGCCCGCCGTTCGGGTCGAGCAGCGCGGACTCCATCCATGCCGACGAGCACGTCATCAACACCGAGATGAGGGTCGAGTTCTCGGTGACCCGGGAGAGGTCGAGGGAGATCATCGGCAACGATGGATCGAACCTGACCGTGGACGGGCCATCGAATAGCCCAGCCAGGTCACCGGCGACGAGACGGCGCAGCGCGTGGCCTACGAGCCGGCCGTCCTCGGCCAACCTGCCGTCGGCATCCGAACTGGGGGCGAGGATGCGTTCGACGACCATCGGCAGGATCGGCACGTCGTTTTCCCGCACGGTCTGGGTCAGTGCGATGTCGATCGCGGTGTGCTCCAACGGCGACAACCCTCGCGCGAGCACGGTCTCGGTGAGCGCGCCGATCAGGTCACGACGCCGGGCCGCAACCGTCGAGGCCCACTGCTCATCCGACAGCCCGGCGGGTCGGTGGCCCTCATCGAGCGGATTCAGCCGGGTGTTGAGCCCGTGGCCGAGCACGATCGCACGTCCGCCGACGGCGTTGGCGACGGCGGTGTGTTCGCCCTTCGGGTCGCCGGGAACGTACACGCGCCGCCCGAACGGCAACGACCGCGTATAGAGCGATTTGGCGAGGCTCGACTTCCCAGAGCCAACGATCCCAGCCAGCACCACGTTCGGGGCAGTGATGATCCCGCGCGCGTACAACACCCACGGGTCGTAAACGAAGCTCCCACCCGAGTACAGATCCTGACCCACGAACACCCCATCCGCACCGAGGCCACCCTCGGCGACAAACGGATACGCCCCCGCCAAGGTGGCAGAGGTGTCCTGATGGCGCGTCAGATGGAACCGGCCCGGCGTCCGCAACCGCGCGGCACCTGGCTCGCCGGCCTTCGGCAGGTAGATCGTGGCTCGCCGCTCGGCCCGCCCCTGCTCGGCCTTCTCCTTCGCGGCAGCGAGCGCAGCCTTACGCTGCTCGGCATGCAAGCGGGCTTCTGCGCGACGGCGCTGCTTGCGGAGTTTCCGGCGTTCCTTCGACGGTGCCACCAGAACGGCGGTGTGCAGCCGCTCGCGATCCGGGGTCACAGCACCAGCCCCCGCGCCTGCTTGACTGCCGTGATCTTGGCCGGCTCGAACCACGAAGCGTCCCGCTTCGCCGCCGGAAGGTCGGCCCGCTTCGGAGCGCCCGGCGACGAGTACGAATCCAGCAGTTCCGGCCCGCCCTGTACCGGAGCCGGTCCGACCTGTTCGGCATCCTGGGGTTCTGCCTCTGGTTCGGTGTAGCGGCGCAGCAGCGAGACGTAGCCGACGTGCGGGTTGACGACCAGTGCGTAGTCGCCCGAGAGCACCACGCGATCGTTGGTGCCCTGGCCGGGTTCGTCGTAGACGTACCCGTTCTCCAGCGCGGCCCGTGTGGTCTCGTCTCCGTAGTCCCACTGCGCCAGGTAGTCCACCGCATCGACATGCCCCAGCTCGCCGAGGATGCGCAACGGCCGGTCGGCCTCCTCGCCTTGCAGGAAGACCACGCTGACCCACCGCGACGGCACCTCCTCCTTGACGACAGGGTCGGAGTGCCAGCCGATTCGCCCGGCGGCGATGAAGCCTTTCGCGAGCCGGTCGTACGCCTGGTCAACGAGGTTCGCGGCCTGACGCAGTTCTTCCGCAGTGGTGAGGGCGTCTCGCACTCCTGCCTCGTGGTTGCCGGCGTCGTTGAAGGCGTGCGCGGCCTTGCGCTCATGAACATCGGCGATCTGGTCGAGCGCCTGCCGCAGCGACCGCATCCCCGAAGACAGATCACCGATCACCCCGTACATCTCGGCAGGCTGATCGAACTCCCGACTCGCGTGCGCGAGCCCCCGCAGCGCCTCGGACGCCTCAGCAGCATCGGCAGTCGAATCGAAGAACGTGGGCATCATGGGCCTCCTAGCGCGTCGTGTGTCTTGGAGGTGCGCAGGACTCCCACTCGGCTGTCGGCGGTCACGAATACTCTTGAGTCAGGACGCACACAGAGGAGGAGCGGCAGGTGGCTGATGAGATCGAGTTGATCCATGACGGCGAGGGGCTGGCTGTCATCGGCAACCCGTCGGCCGTCGAGCGCTTCCTTGATTCAGCGGGGCTGTTGTCCATCTCCCGTGAGTTTCGTCTCGACAGGGTCGGATCAATGCTCGACACGGGGTCGAAGATGGCGGAAGCGGCATCCAACATCGCTGAGAACGCTGGCCGGTACGTGAGACTCACCAAGGAGTCGGCCGAGCAGGTCAAGGAATTCGGCCTGATGCCTACGAAGACCAAGGGCATCAGCCACGCGATGCTGGGCGACCCCGGCTCCATCAGCAAGTGGATTCAGATCGAGCATGGTCCGGCATCACTTCTCATGAACCCCGCGATCCTCTCCGGCGCTGCCGGAGTGATGGCTCAGGTTGCTCGGCAGCAAGAGGCACAGGAGTTGAAGCAACTTCTTGTCACCATCGACGGAAAGCTCGACGACGTACGCCGTAGGCAAAGGGACGAAGTCCTCGCCAAGATGGATCGCGTCAGCTTCGTCATCGACGAAGCGATGGCGATACGCGAACACGGCGGGGACCGCGAAACCGCTTGGGACAAAGTCAAGACCGAGGTGGGCACAATCGCCGAGGTCCAAGCAGACGCACTACGTGCTTTGGAAGCCCTCGCCGACAAGGCCAACGACCAGTCGGGCGTGGGTGCACTCGCAAGGGCGACCCAGGACATTGAAGCAGAGGTCGGCATCTGGCTCGCCGTGCTTGCGCGATGCTTCCAGTTGCAGAACGAGTATGCGGTGCTGGAGTTGGATCATGTCTTCGACACAGCGCCGGCTTCGCTGGATGGACATCGGATCGGTCTCGATGTTGCGCTCCAGCAGCGACGCAGCAAGATCGTCCTGAAGACAGGGCACCTCATGACTCGCCTCGATCAGGCTGGTGGTGTCGCGCGCGAGAACGTCGTGCTGCATGCCCGCGCCGCACGCAAGGTAATCAACTCGATCAACACCGTCAGCGACTCCATTGACGACTTCCACACGCCATTTGCGATCGAGTCCGACCGGGAAGCGCTGACCAGCACTCGTTGGAGAGACGCAGTGCGCGATCCGCAGCAGTTGCGAAACGCCGCAGCAGAGGCTGGGCCGAATGTTGCTGTGGGTGTCCTGGGCATCGGGACCCTCGTCGTCGGGGCGGTCCTCAAGAACGGCGACTCGAAGGGATCGTCTGGCGGAGACGCCTGAATGACTGAAGTCACACCCTCCGGCAGAGCGGGAGTGCGGCGCAGGTGAACGCTGCGGCTTGCTGGCCGACGAGGAGCCGGGTCTCGCAGGAGGCTTGGATCGCTGCTTGCTCGATGGCGGCGACGGCGGCGTCGAGTTCTTCGACGGTGGGTGCTGAGACGGCGATGAGGCCCGTGTAGCGGAGGATGCCGTGTCCGGCGGTGAGGTCGGCTTCTTGCTGGAGCACGTCGTGGTATTCGGCGGTCTGGGATGCGTCTTCGATCTGGCCGATCTTCGCGCGCTGGGCCTGGTCGGAGATGTGCTCGACTTTCTTCTTGCGGATGTCACGTGCGGCCTGGTCGGAGCGCATCGGTGTGCAGATCAGCGAGAACGACCGCTGGATGCCGGTGGACAGCAGTACCGGCGACAGGAACCCCGGATAGACGAGCGACCTGGGCCACTCGCTGACCCAGAGCACGGCGTGGTGGGCGGAGTCGGTGCGCAGCTTGCCCCAGGTCTCGGTGACCGCAACTGGCCCGGCCGTGGCGAGGGACTGGCCGAGCCTGCCGTGGCGTTCCAGGGTGGCCGCGATCGCCGGGTCGTAGGCAGAGCGCAGCATCACCGCGATCTGCCCCGGTGTCATCCATCCCGACGGTGAGAGGTCGGCGGAGCGGAGCGCGGCGACGAGGGTGTTCATCTCTTGCCGCAGCACGGCGGCGGCCCCGCGTATCCCGCCTCCGGCGGTCCTGATCTGCCGTGCGCTGGTCTTCATGTCCAGTGACAGCGAGAGCGTGGTGGCGTGGCGTTCGCCGGCGGGTCCGGCACGGTGGATGAGTTCGGCGTAGGTGTCGGCTGCCCATGAGCCGTCCGGGGTGCCGTGGGTGGCCCACCATTCGGCGAGTCCGGTTCCGGAGTCGGGGAGGGTGCGTTCGAGAACCTGTAGCGTCGCGATTCGCCCGGATCGGCAGACGGTGGCCAGGACTCGGCCCCAGGAGCTGACGCGGCGTTCCTGTTCGCCGGGATCGAGGAGCACGAACGCGGGATGGGTGACCTCACACACGACGGTCAACGTGGCGGCGTGGGGGTCGTGGATCATCCCGGCGTTGGTGTCGGGATCGGTGTACTCGCGCAGTCGCGCCATGTCGCCGGGCAGGGCGAGGGTGCCGACGGGACGCGGGACGACGATCCTGCGCAGGAACAGCAGCTGCCCGCCGGTGGTGCGCCACAGCCACCAGCAGGCGATGGGCAGCCACTCCACGATGGGCCGGCCCGCGATGGGTATCCATGTCAGCGCGGCGGCGAGTACCCAGATGGGGGCGGTGTAGGCGAGCAGCATCCCGCCGCCGGCGTAGAACGCGCCGATGAGCGTGGCTCCGCCGATGGCGAGCGTGATGAGCTGGGTCAGCGACAGGCCGAGGAGGACACCGCGGCGGGTGAGGCGGGAGAACTTCACCGGCACGAGTTCGCCCGCGGTGGGCCGGTCGTTGTTCGTGCTGCTCATCGTCTACTCCTTCGGTGGGCGGGGCGCTGGCGGCGGGGGCTGCTTCGGCGGCGGTGACGGGTCGCTGCTCGGCGGTCGTGGTGCCGGACTCGACGGCGGTGCCGCAGGCGATGCGGCGGGCGGTGGCGGTGTCTGCGCGGCCGCGTCGGCGGCATGCTCGCCCTGGGCTCCCAACGCGGTTCCGGCCTTCGGCCCGGCGGTCGCGGCACCCTTGGCGACACTCGCCCCGACCACGACCCCTGCTGCGACGGGACCGGCTGCGGCTGCGCCGCCTCCACCTGCTGCGGCCCCTCCGCCACTGGCGGCGGGTGCCGGTGCCGGGGTCTTCGGCGGTGGCGGGGCGCTGCTCCCACCGCCAGAGCCTCCACCCGCGTTCTCGCCGCCACCGCTGGTTCCGTCGAGCACCTTCTTCGGGTCGCCGCCGCCTTGCGGCTTGGCCGGGACCGGGATCGGACGGTTGAGTGCGCTCTTGGCGTCCTGCTCCGAGCCGATCGCGTGGTACATGTCGAACCCGACGAACGCGATGAACTTGTACGTCAGGTACGGGGCGAACGCGGCCATCGCCATCAGCACGATCCCCGCGATGGGGTCGCTGACCGAGGCGAGGTCCGAATCGATGGGTGCCGAGACCTGGGTGATCGCGACGAGGAACATCACAACGAGCACGAGCTTGGAGCAGATCAGCGCGACGACGAACATCGCCCACTTCCCGATCCACCCCCGCGAGGCATCCCACGAGGCACCAGAGAAGGCGAGCGGCGCGAACACGACCGCGACCAGCAGGAGCGCTTTCCTGACGAGGAGGGACAGCCACACGATCGCGGCGGCGGTGATCGCGAGTCCTGCCATGAAGATCGTAATGATCGCTCCGACACCGGGGGCGGCGATGTTGATGCCGACCAGCCCTGCGGCGAGGAGCGCGATCTTGTCGCCCATCGACTCGGTGGTCTCCCCGGCGGCCTGCACGATCCCGATGCACAGCTGGTCGACGACCTCCAGCAGCAACGCAGTGAGCGTGATGACCACGAACGACCCGAGGACGGACTTCGCCAGGCCAAGGGCGGCGCGGGTGAGGGCGGTGGGGTCGCGGCGGATCAGACCGGTGATGAGTTGGAGGCAGAAGAAGATCAGCATCACGAAGACCGCGATGCCGAACAGCAGGTTGTAGACGGCGATGTAGCCGGGCTTGGTGACATCCACCAGCGTCGTGGTGTCGAAGACCGACCAGACCGCCTCGAACAGCCACCCGGCGGCGGCACCCATCGCCTGGGCGAGCCAGTCGAACGGGGCCGCAACCAGAGACGCGGCTCCTTCGCCGACGGCATCGCAGACCGAGGAGATCACGGGAACGTCGCACACGCCCATCACGAACACCAGCTCTCGACGAAAGGCGGGGTCAGACGGACTGGCCGACGTTCCAGAAGAAGTTGATGAGCGTCACGCTCGCGCCGCAGATCACCGCAGCGCCGCAGGAAACGAGGACGCCGATCTTCCCGCGCGAGGCGAGGTGCGGGTTCGAGGAGTTCGCGCCGAAGCCCCACACGATCGCGGACACGATCAGCGCGAGCACGCTGAGGATCAGGCCGATGGTCATCACCGCGCCGACGATGGTGCGCAGCTGGTTGATCCCTGGCAGGCCGTTGGTGTTGGGGTCGATGTTGATGTCCATCGGCACCAGCAGCGGCGCGGACATGACGGTGGCGAGCAGATCGAACACGGTAGGTCTCCTTGGCGACGGGCGGCCCGCCCACGAACTCGCAGACGGGGTACACGCCACAGGTGCACCCGCAGCCCCTCGACAGCAGACACAGCGATGCCCACGTCGGCGAGGACGTGGGCATCGAGCTCAGAGAGGTTCAGAGTCAGAGTTGCTGGCCGAGGTTGAGCAGCCAGTTCATCCAGGCCACGCCGCCTCCGGCGAGGACGGCCGCGCCGACCGCGACGAGCACTCCGATTCGGCCTTTGCTGGCGGTGGCGTAGTTGCCGTGGGCCGTGGCGATCGCCCACACGATCGCGGAGACGATCAGCATGAGGACGGCGACGATCAGGACGAACGTCAGCAGCGCGCCAACCACGGCGCGGAGGTCGCCGATGCCGCCGAGCCCGTCGAAGTCTGGGAAGACACCCATCGCCGATCACCCTGCTTTGACGGTGGCGTGGAGGTGGTCGTAGTGGCCCCCGGTGATGGAGGCGGGGTCGTGCATGCCGCCGCCGTTGTAGGGTCGCCAGCCCTGGGCGTCGCGGGCGACTGACCAGATTTGGCCTTGCCAGATCAGGTACTCGACGCCGAGCACGTCGGCGTTGTCCTTCATCCAGTTGGTGACCTTCCAGCCGGCGTCGAGCTGTGTCGGGGTGGGTCGCTGGCCGATGCGGTTGCCGAAGGTGATGTCGCACGCCCTGCCGAGGGGATGCTCGGACTTTGTGCCGGGGCGCGGTGAGTAGCAGCCCCAGCCGGTGTCGGGGAACGCGGCGAGGGTCTGCTCGTAGAGGTGGAGCATGCGGGCGGTGATCTTGCCCGAGCTGGTGGGATCGTCGACGAGCCGGTCGGGGTCCCCGTCGACGCCGGTCGGTGTGCCCGCGGTGGTGTTGTTGCAGGCGGCGGGTGAACCGCTGGTTGCCGTCGGCAGGTTCGCGGGCCCGTGCTCGTTGAGCGAGGCGGCGGCATCGGTGGCCTCGCCGTTGGTGCCGCCGGGCCGGACCTCGAAGTGCAGATGTGCGCCGGTGCTCATGCCGGAGGAGCCGACATCGCCGATGTGCTGCCCGGCGCTCACCCGGTCACCACGACGGACGTGGATGCCGCTCTGCCACATGTGCGCGTACGCGGTCGCGACGGTCTTGCCGTCGATGGTGTGCTCGATGACGATGAGACCGCCGTACCCACCGGAGAACTCCGCGACGGTCACTGTGCCGTCCGCGGCGGCGAGGATCGGTGTGCCATCGGCCGCGGCGAAGTCGGTGCCGGTGTGCATCTTCCGTTCGCCCGTGATCGGGTGCACCCGCATCCCGAACGGCGAGGTCAGCACCCAGGTGCCCTCGGGCAGCGGGAACACCACCCGCGACGACGAGACCGCCGGGCCACCCACTCCGCCAGCGGTACTGCCTCCTCTGGTGAGGGCGGTGAGGATGCTGTCGGCGACGGGCGCGTAGTTGCGGTAGCGGTCGGGGTAGGCGGACACCTCGACGGCTTGGGCGGCTTCGCCGGGGTCCATCTGTTGCCAGCCGGGGATGTCGAGCAGGCCGCGCGGTGAGGGGTAGTTCGGTCCAGTCGGCCCGCCGAAGAACGCTCGCGCCTGATAGTTAGAGTCCATCAGTTCGGCGACCGAACCCCAGCCGGATTGAGGACGCATCTGGAACAGGCCGAGCGAGTCGTGGTCGCCGCCGTTGCCGTCGTTCGGATAGTTCGCCGACTCCGGGTAGGCGCTCGTGTTGGTCAGCATCCGCAGCGTGGACTCGGTGAGCGCTGCCATCAGCGCGATCTTGATTCCCGACCGGCCCACGTCGGTGATGCCGTTGCCGACCGCGATGATCGTGGCCGCGTGCGTGAGCTGCTGACGACTGAGCGTGAACGTCTCGCCGTTTGCGGTGCTCACGGTGAGTGAGTCCGGGATCGGGCCGAGGTTCACGGTTCCGGCGGGGGTGGCGCAGTACGCGGCAGCGGGGTTCATCAGCACCCCGATCCCGAGGAGTGCTGCGGCAGGGGCGAAGAACAGCAGCGCCAGGGCCGCGATGGAGGCTTTGCGGAACACGACGACAACCCCTTCAACGCAGCGGGTTGTCGAGCTGCGACAGCCGCAGCAGATGGCACGTCGGATAGGTCGGGGCGCAGACGACGAACACCGTGAACGCGACCGGATGCTCGCTGGTGACCGGCTGGCCGTTCCAGACCCCGGCACGACGCCGGGTGCCCTCAATCGTGACAGCCGTCGTGCCAACAGCGAGCTGCCCCGGCTGGGCCTGCGCGACGGCGTCGGCCCAGGCGTCGGGGATGTAGGCGGTGTCGATGGTGAGGTGCTGGCGGGTGGCGTACTGCCGCAGCTCGATCCAGGCGTCACGGGTCGGCAGGTACGCGGCGATATCGGAGGCGAGCCCGGCTTGCTCGTCTCCGCTGGGGTCACCGACCGTGAGGATCGCCGAGGTGTAGTCCAGCGGCCACAGCCCCGAGGCCGTGTCCCAGGCGAACAGAGTGGACGCGACGCCCCGAGCGAAAGTCTCGGGATCGGCCGAACGCGGAACCGCTGGAACCCGCGGCGGCCGGGGCGTGCTCGGGGCCGCGGTCGGCGGTTCCGTCGTGACCGGGCCGGGCTGCGAGTCGGGATCGGGGCTGGTGTTGCTGCGGGGGCCCGTGAGGAGTCCGTAGACGCCGACCCCGGCGAGGAGCAGCAGGACGATGCCGGTGGCGATGAGGGCGACGAGTCGGCGGCGGTTCCGGGGATTGGTGGGTGCAGGGCTCATGCCGAGCAGGTGCGCACCCACCACCGGGGTCTGTGGTCAGAGCGCGCGGAGTCGTGGCCGCTCCGCCGCCCCTTCGCGGGCGGCTCGGAGGGCGTCGGCGAACCGGACGGTGCCGTCGGCGGTGGCGAGGAAGTTCTCGAACTGCTCGTCGGTCAGTTCGCCTGCGAGGGTGTCGGCGTTGTAGTGGGTCCACCAGGCGGCCAGTTTGCCCCAGGTCTGGACGAACGCCCGGAGCGGATAGCGGACGGGCTGCCCGTCGCCCGTGACGAGCGGCAGTGGTTGCGGTGGGGTGCGCTTCTTGATCGACTTCGCGCGGGCCACGGCTGCTTCGGCGCGGGCGTGGAGCTCGGCCTCGCGCCGCTCCCGCTCGGTGGTGTCGGCATCGCGGATCGCTTGATAGATCGGATGCACCGGATCGCCGGCCTCAATCCGGTCCAGCCCGGCGGCGGCCTCGGCGCGCAGAGTCTCGGGCTGAGTGGGGTTGTTGGCGATGTCTTCGAGGTAGCCGATCTTCTCCAACGTCGTGTGGGAGGCACCGCCGGGAATCATCGCCGCCGCCTGTTCACGGGTCTTCCCGAGTGGCCCGCTCGACGGTGGTGCAAAGTTTGCACCACCGTCGTTTCCGGGCTGGTTCTCGCTGCTGAACTGGGTCGCGCTCTTGCGGCGGGCGGCGTCTTCGGCCATGACCTGCTTGATCTCGCGGTAGAGGCCGGCGGCTTCGAGCTGGGTGTATGGCTTGTGGAGCATGTTGTCGTCCTGCTCGGCGAGGAGCTGCCCGAGCCGGTCGGACAGGCCGCTGCGAACCCACACGTTGACGGTGCGCCAGCCGAGCTTCTTGATCGCGGCCAGGCGTCGCGCCCCACACACAAGCACACCATCGATGGTGATCGTGAGCGGTTGCAGCAGTCCGTCACGCCCGATGGATGCCGCGAGGGCGTCAATGTCGCCGAGGTCGGCGCGGTGCCGGGTGCCGACGAGGATCGAATCGACGGCGCGGTCGAGCTGGATGCTGCCGACCTGTGGCTCGTTCACGACGACTCACCGCCTCCACCGCTCGGAGCGGCAAGCGCGAGCGCGAGGATCAGATCGTCGTCGCGGAGCAGCAGGTCGAGAGTCTCGCCCAGCAGGAGCCGGAGCAGGATGCCGCGACCGCTGCTGGTGGCCACGTAGGCCGGGTGCGGGCTCCCGAGCAGCGCCTTCAAGAGAGCGGCCCAGGAGCGGCGCGGCAGGTCGAGCAGTGCCCGCGCGTGCCGATCGCGGCGCAGCGCCTCGTAGGCGGACTGGCGGGTGCCGGCCTTCATCAACGCCCCGCAGACGTGCTCGACCGCGGCCCGTGCGATGTCGGTGGGCCAGTCGAGCAGGCACAGCATCGCGATGGCGTCCTCGGCCGCCGATCCAGCGGACATGCACGCCTGCGCAGACCCGAGACTGTCGCGTGGTTCCGGTTCGAGGTCGCTGGGACGCAGGTCGGTGGTGTGGAACGCGGTTTGGTAGTCGGCCAGCGCGGTGTCGCGTTCGGAGAACCGTTCGGGGTCGTGGAACGCCGAGACGTGGGCGCGGCGGGCCTGGTGCACCGAGCAGAGCAGCCCTTGGGCGCGTTCCTCGTAAACGCAGGTGATCCGCACGGCGTGGGTGATGATCGCCCACGGATCATTGGCCTCGCGGGTCGAGCGGTACTGCATCGCGTCGAACGCCGCCGTGACCGCTTCCCAGGTGTCGAGCTTGTGCTTCCTCGCGAGAGCGCGGTACTTGTCGGCGGCGAACTCCATCAGGTCGCGGGCCACCGGGTCGTGAACCCAGGCATCCTCGCCGCCCTCGGCGAGACGGTTGAGCAGGGCGCGCAGGCCCTCGCCGGTGGTGAAGTCCTCAGCCTGGTCGGCCGTCGGAGCGGTACTGGTGTGGGTTGGTGTGGTCATGGTGTCGGCACCTCCTGGCAGGCAGGTGCGCGCTCGCTCCCACGAGCGCGTCCTGCATGCCGGTGCCGTCGCAGCCATGACCTCTCACCACCGTCAACTCATCGAGACCCCAGAGCGGGACATCTGCGACGCTGGTGCGGTGCTGCGCCCGAACGCCGAGATCGGCGGCAGCCGCCGGGCACGGTCCCCGAGACGACGAACACCAGCGCCAATCGGGGTGCGGGTGCGGCGTGCGAGCTCGGCCTGGAAGTCGAGGCCACGGCCGGCTGCGTGCGCCGAGTGCCGGGCGATCAGGTCGGTGGGGCGTACCCACTCCACGCCGCGGCCGGGAACGAGGGCGTGCTGCTTGTCGTCGCGGGCGACCTGCGCGGCCCGCACCGCCTCCGGCGTGCTCGTTGCCTCGACGGGCTCGGGGCGTTCCCTCGGCTCATCGGGCACCAGCCGTGCTGGATCGGGCCTTGCGGGATCGTTGCGCTGCGGGTTCTCAGTGGTGTTCATGGGGTCGTCTCCTCCCGCTCATCGACGGTGTCGGTTGTGTCAGTGAGGTGCGCGACGGCGAACCAGCGGCCCACGGTCGAGGGATGCACCCCGAGTTCGCGGGCGATCCGCTTGTTCGACCAGCCCGCCTCCCGAAGCTCCCAACCCAGCGCCCGCCGATCCGCCACAACGTCGCCCCGACGGGTCGGCTCCGCCTCGCCAGATGACAGCGCGGGCATCGACTCCGCAGTGACCGTCGGACGCGAGGCGACAGGCTGCACGCCGGGGTCGGCGGTCCGGGTGAGGATCACGGTCAGGTGCGTGATCGCAAGCAGCACGACGGGCGGAACCGCGGCGACCGAGGCCGCGAGCATCCGTGGCACGTCGGCGTCTGCGGCGACGACGGCGTGAATGGCGTTCGCCGTCACCGACACGAGCGCGCCACCGACCAGCAGCGCCCACGGGTACCAGGCCGAGCGCTGCCCGGCGAGGGCGACGACGGCGACCGTCGCGACGACGATGATGCCGTCCACGATCAGCGGCCACGCCCACGCCTGCCCCGCACCGATCCCGGATCGAGCGGCCAGATCGGCGAGCGACGTGAAGGACAGCCAGAACGCCCCGGCGGCGATGAACACCGTCCCGGCAACAGCCGTCATCGCGGCCCAGCGCCGCCCCTCCGATTCACGCCTCACAGCCCCGCCCTCCCCAAGGCTGCGGACGGCGGGCTCTTCGTGCGATCGAACCAGCGACCCGCGCCCTGGCTCCGACCGCCAGATGCGGGCTGGGAGGCCCGGTAGGCAGAGCGCACGGTCGTGGCGATCTCGCGATCGCCCAGACCCGCCGACTGTGCCGCAGCCCCCAGCGCATCGAGCGCGTCGGCAGCCGAGACGCCCTTCTCGGCGAGACGGCAGGCGGCCCAGAACAGGCCCCGGTTCCGCTCGCCCTCACCCCGCCCGGCGACCCACGCCGCCAACCGCTCAGCATCAACCTCCATCGAGCCGCTGCTGGCGCGTGGTGGTGCGACGGGGCGCGGGTCGAGAAAGTCCCGCAGCCGGGCCGCGTCCACCGTGCCGACCGAGTGCGCGGCGATGTCGGCGACCTCGTAGAGCCTCACGTTCCCGTCGATGATTCGCCGGGACGGCGGAGCAATGATGTAGCCGCCGTCGCCCCGGAAATCGACACCCGCCGTGGCGGCTTGCCACGACCGCTGCTCGCTGCCTGGTGTCGCCGGGAAGTACACGTGCGCGCCTCCAGTGGGTGTGCGCACCAGCAGACCCACTCCATCGACGAGCCCTGTATCGGTGGCGCGCTGGTACGCCGCGCGGCCGTCGTGGGGACCGTGGACATCGACATCGACGACGACAACGCCCGATGTCGCTCCGGTCGGGATGCCGATGTTCGCGTTCGGTGTGCGCGACCACCACACCACCACTTGGTCCGGGTCGCTGCTCGCGTCGAGGAACCCACGGCGGGTCAGCGGTCGCTTCCCCTCGACGAGGCACGGGAAGACGGGCACGCCAGCCGCCGCGAGGCTCCGCGCAGCGAAGGTCAGGCTTGGCGAGCGATCCACGCGAATGAGCGCCGCGAGGACATCGAATGCTTCGGGCATCACAGCCCCCGCCCTGCCAGAGCTGGCGCCGACGCAGCACGCGGACGATCGGTCTCCACCGCAGGCGCTGCCGTGCGGGAGGTGCGCGGACTCGGGGTGTCGCGGTCGAGGCCGGGCGGGGTGCCGTCGCCGACCTGGGCCGTGTCGAGCTGGTCGAGGATCGCCAGCGCGGTCTTCCGCACCCGCTCGCCGGTGGCCTGCACCACCTGGGCGGGCGCTTCGCCGTCCACGCGGGCGGCCCAGGTCGAGACGTACGGGATCGTGTACCCGGCAGTGTCCACGCCGTGCGCGGCACCGATCATCAGCGCGACGGACTCGGCTTCGACCTCGCGGATGCCGCGATGCTGCCGCGCCTCCTCGTCGTCGGGATCGTGCATCACAACATGCGCGAGCTCGTGCGCGAGCGTCTTGACCTGCGCGGCAGGGTCCATGTTCTCCCGCACCGCGACCGTGCGCGCCGCGTAGTCGGTCATGCCGTTCGCGCCGGAGATCATCCCCTCGTGCGGCACCCGCAGCACCTCGAACCCCGCGCCGCGAATCTGCCCGGCCAACCCATCCCACAACCCCGAAGGTGCTTCGCCTTCCAGCAGCGTCGGCGCGGGCGGCACCGGCAGCGGCTCGCCGTCGGTCTGCGAGGTGTCCCACACGTAGGCCGGTCTCGCTCCGACCATCCGCGAGCGCACCACCTCGCCGGCCTTCGGCTTCTCCCTCGGCCCGAGTCGCCGCCACGATCCCGCATCGGCAGGGGTCGCGGTAGCGAACCGGCCCGTCACGGGCGCGAAGATCATGTACCCCAGCTGGCCCTTCATCACCTGGCGCCCGAGCCCTTGCCACTGCCGGTATCCGGCGACCAGAGTCGGGAAGGGCTCCGGCACCCGGCCCGCCTCGTAGGCGGCTTCGTGCTGCACCCAGATCAGCATCGTGTTGTTGAACGACCGCGACCTGAACCGTGCCGCGAACGCGAGCGCCTGCCGCCAATCGTCACCCGAGACCAGCGACTCGACCGCTCCTGTCAGCTTCTCGTGCAGCTCGTCGAGCTTCGCCTCTCGCGCCGCGCGGGCGTCCTCGTTCGATGCCATGCTCCGGCCTCCTCTTCGGCGGGCCGCGACGCGGCTGCGCGCGGCGGTACACCTGGCAGGTAGGCGCGAACACCCGCGCCCAGACCGTGAGCTGGACATCGTTCACCTCCTTGAGGCAGCCCGAGCCGAGACCGGCACGCGACATTGAGCATGCTCAAAATGTCCCGGAGTCCTGTTCTAACACCGACCGTTGAGCATGCGCAAGCCTTGATTTGTGCATGCTCAACGCGTACGGTTGAGCATGCACAACCACCCTTCGGGTGGACTACATTGATGCCTTGCCCGTCGCGAAGGGAAGGGGGTCACCGTCATGACCGAAGACGAGAGCCAGGCTGCGGCCGAAGACCTCGCCAAGCGTCTGCGGCTCCTGATGGATGTCGCTGTTGCCGAGTCCGGCACCGAGCCGACCTACTCGCAGATCGCCGACTACCTCCGCGAACGAGGCACCAACCTGTCGCGGTCGCGCTGGACGTACATGGTCAACGGCCACCGCTACGTCCAAGACCCCGCCGTGTTCGAGGGGCTGGCGGCGTTCTTCGACGTGGACGCCGCGTTCCTGCTCGGCGAGGACGGTGCGGCCACTCCCGAGAAGGTCTCCGCGCAGCTCGATCTGGTTCGGTCCATGCGGGCCGCGAAGGTGAAGTCCTACGCAGCGCGCACCCTCGGCGACATCTCGCCGAAAGCCCTCCACGCCATCACCAAGTTCCTGGACGAGGAAATGACACACATGCCCGAGCACTGACCGGTACTGCGCGACACAGAGCCGCCACCGGTCCCGCTCCCCAACAGACAAGGGGCGAACCGTGAATATCGAACAGACCGTATCGGCGGCCGTCGCGGGCCTTCAGCTCGGCAACACCTTCACCTTCGACGACCTCCGCGACACCGTCCAAGACCGGCGGCACCGCCGGCTCCGCATCGTTGAACTCGCAGACCTCGACGCCCACGACGGCCTCTGCGCGGCCTTGATCTCCAACGACGCCGAAGACTTCGTGCTCCACGCCCGCAGTGACTCCGCGCTGCATCGCCAGCAGTTCGTGCTCCACGAGCTCTCCCACATGATCCTCGGGCACTGCGACGGCGACGACTGCGCCGTCGAGGAGGTCTTGCTGCCTAACATCCCGCCGTACACCAGAGGTCGCCTGCTCAGGCGGCAAGACCTCGACAGCGAAACCGAGATCGCCGCCGAGTCACTCGCCGACCGGCTCGCCGCCGGCATCCGAGGATCGGTGTTCGCCGAATCCAGATACTCGGAGGTCTTCGGATGATCCAGACGCTCGTCGCGACGCTCATGTGGGCGCTTGTGGCGAGCCTGCTCATCTTTCGTCGTAAACGCGCCGACCGCAGCATCACCTACGCCGCCCTCACCATCGCCATCGCGATGACGCTGAACGTCGATCGCATCTACGCGGTCATCGATCCGCTCCTCGGCGGCACCAACATCGCGACGCTGATCGCGGACGCGCTCCTGATGACCGGGCTGTTCTTCCTCGGGCGCGGCGTCATGAAGTCCGGCGAGTACCGGCCCAGGCTCGTCCGCGTCGCCGTCAGCGCGCCCGTCCTGCTCTTCGCGCTGCTCGCGATCACCGCATCGTTCCTGTTCATCGACCGCGGCACCACCACGACACGATTCATGAGCGATCTCGGCGCGCAGCCAGCGGCGGCGGTCTACTCGATCATCAACTTCAGTTACGGAGCACTCGTCATCGCAACGATGCTCGTCCTCGCCGCACGGCAGTCTCGCGACAGCACCGGCATCCAGCGCCTGCCCGCGGCACTGTTGAGCCTGGGGTCGGCGTTCGGCGTCGCGCTCTGCCTCGCCGTGATCGTCATGGATATTGCCCACGCCACCGGCCACCTCGATCTCATGCACACGATCCAGTCCGCCTACGATCCGCTCTCCGCCCTTACTTTCCTGTTCCTCTGTGCCGGGTTCGCGGTCCAGCCTGCCGTTCGCCGCGCCCAGCACCATGCCCGACGTCGGCACACCATCTCGTTCACGGCGCAGTTGGAGCCGCTCTGGCACCGGGCGACGTACGCGCGGCCCGGGCTGAGCCAGGCCGACCCCTTCGCCGCCAACAGCGAAGACCCCGAAGGGCACCTGCACCGAGTGATCGTCGAAATCCGCGACGCGATGATCGACCCCCGCATCACCTTCGACATCAGCACCGACGACCGCGACCTGCTCGAACGCGCCGAGAGCCACCTCGTCGGAAGCGACAGCGCCCTCACAACGACCCTGACCGTTCCGAACATCGAGGAACGGGAGCCATGATCGGCCGCATCGCCCTCGGTGGAGGGATCGCCGCAGCAGCGGCCGCCGGGGCCGGGTGGGCCGTCGCGCGGCGACTCACGGCACCCGTCGGCCCACGCACGTTCGACCTCACGATCCGCAGCGTTGAGCACGACGACAATGGCGACCTGATCGTGCTCGACCGCACCGCGCAGACCACAGCGCCTGGCATCTACAACCTCTGGTTCGAGCACGGCGGCTGGGCACAGCTCTCCACCGAGATCGTCGATCGCGGGGCTACTCGCGTCGCCCGCAGGATCACGGGCACCACACCTGACTTCACTCCGAAGGCTGGCAATTGTGTTTCGTGGAGCGGCGTCTACTACGCCACCCCAGCTGACGCCGGGTTCCATGCACGCGACATCACCATCACGACCCCCGCAGGACGATGCCGGGCGTGGCGCGTTGACGGCGACCCCGCGACGTGGGCGATTCACATCCACGGACTCGGTAGCACCCGCGCCGGCACGCTGCGCGGCGTCCTCGCCGCAACCGAGCTTGGCTACATCTCCCTCGTCATCAGCTACCGCAACACAGCAGAAGGGCCACGAGTCGGCACTGGCCGCTCAACCCTCGGCTGTACGGAGAAGGCCGACGTTGACGAGGCCATCGGATACGCCGTCCGACGAGGAGCCCAACGAATCGTGCTCTTCGGCTGGTCGATGGGAGCCGCGATCGCCCTCCAGCTCGCCAACCGGCCTCGACACGAGGGACTGATCGCCGCACTCGTACTCGACTCACCAGTCCTCAACTGGACCGAAGTCATCAAGGCCAACAGCGCCCGCACCGGACTGCCCGCAGCAGCCGGGCACCTCGCGATCCCATGGCTCACCCTCACACCACTGGCTCGCACTGTGGGCTTGCCGGGAAGTATCCCGCTCCGCTCCTTCGACTGGACATCCCGAGCCGTAGAGCTCAACACGCCGACCCTGATCGTCCACGGCACCCGAGACGACTCCGTCCCCGTCCAGCTCTCACAAGCACTCCGAGACGCCCGCCCAGACCTTGTTGATCTGGCGACCTTCGACGCCGGCCACACCCTCTGCTGGAACGCCGACCCCGACCTGTGGCACGAGACAGTGACCACCTGGCTCAAGGCCCGCGTCCTGCACTGATCGGCCGAGCGGAGCGACCGACCTCGGCACCCATCTCGTTCGGCCACGCCCGGAGAAACCCAACTCAAGCCGTAGCTCAACCGGTATCATCGTGGGTGTTGGCCTGCCTGGGCCATAGAGCGAGGGAGGACCAACGTGGCTGAGCCGTGGCTGTCCGCAGACGACATCGCCGCCCACCTCGGGATCACCAAAGACACCGTCTACACCTGGATCGCCGAGAAGGCCATGCCCGCCCATAAGGTCGGACGCCTCTGGAAGTTCCAAGCCAGCGAGATCGACGACTGGGTGCGCGCGGGCGCGGCAGCCAGCGACCGAGAGCTCCCCGTAGCCCATCCCGGTGTCGCTGGTCGCTCCTACGCTCATGACAACGACGAGCACGGGGAGGGGTGAAGATGAACCTGAAAGACGCCCAGCGCTTGGTGAAGTCCAAGCAACGCGTTGCGGACCACGGCGAGGTGTTCACGCCGGCGTGGATGGTCGAGGACATGCTCGACCTCGTTAAGTACGAGTCTGAGCGGATCGACTCCCGCGTGCTCGAACCCGCCTGCGGCTCGGGCAACTTCCTCATCCCCGTCCTGGCTCGCAAGCTCGCCACGGTCGAACTTCGGCACGGCAAGAGCGAGTTCGAGAAGCGCCACTACGCCCTGTTCGCGCTGATGTGCACCTACGGTATCGAACTTCTCGCAGACAACGCCGAAGAGTGCCGCCACAATCTCGCCGAGGTGTTCAACACGTTCTTGGGTATCGGCAACGATGACCAGTGGGCGCGAGCGGCCCGCGCGGTTCTCGCCGTGAACATCGTCCAGGGCGATGCCTTGACCATGACCGTGCCAAGCGGCCAGCCGATCACCTTTCCTGAGTGGGGCTACCTCGGTAAAGGCAAGTTCCAGAGGCGCGACTTTCGCTACGACGACCTCACTCAGCGCGCCTCGTACGAGGGAACCCTATTCGGCGAGCTCGATGACGAGGACCTGTTCGTCCCCGCGCAGACTTACCCGACGATGACCGTCAGTCAGATCGCCGAGGCCGCCGCGTGACCCTTGCACCTTTCACCCTCCGAGGGCACAACCCGGATGTCTTGACCTGTATCGCGAACCTATCCAACGATGAGGTCTTCACCCCGCCGGAGTTTGCGAACCAGATGCTCGACACGCTTGCTGCCGCGTGGGCAGACGCCAACGACGGTGCCGACATCTGGGCCAACCCCGATGTCACGTTCCTCGATCCGTTCACCAAGTCCGGTGTGTTCCTCCGCGAGATCGTGCGCCGGCTCACCGACGGACTGATCCTGACGATCCCCGACCTCACCGAACGCGTCGATCACATCCTCACCCACCAAGTGTTCGGCATCGGGATCACCCAGCTCACGGCGCTGCTCGCGCGCCGGAGCGTCTACTGCTCGAAGGTCGCCAACGGGCCGCACTCGATCGCTAGGTCATTCACGACCGAGGACGGCAACATCTGGTTCGAGCGCACGGAGCACACCTGGGGCGGCGGGAAGCGGGAGTTCCGTGCTGATCCACTGACCAGCGAGGAAGTCGCTGTCTATACCAACCGCAAGTGCATCTACTGCGGGGCGGGCGAGGATGACTACGCACGTGGTGACGATCTTGAGACTCACGCCTACGCCTTCATCCACACTGACGACATCAAAGCTCGCATCGCCGAGCTGTTCGGAGACAACATGCAGTTCGACGTCATTATCGGCAACCCGCCGTACCAGCTCAGCGACGGCGGCTACGGCACCTCCGCTGCACCGATCTACCAGATGTTCGTAGAGAAGGCACTTGGGCTCGACCCACGCTTCGCAGTCTTCGTCACCCCGTCTCGCTGGTTTGCAGGTGGCAAGGGTCTCGATGAGTACCGCAAGAAGATGCTCTCCGATCACCGCATGCACGACATCGTCGACTACCCAAAACTTTACGAGGCGTTCCCGGGCGTGAAGATCAGAGGTGGCGTGTCGTACTTCCTTTGGGACCGCGAGCATGACGGACCTTGCACCATCCAGACAATGTGGGACGGGCAGCCGGTGGGAGAAAAGGCGACGCGATACCTCGATGCCTACGATGTGCTGGTCCGTCGGAATGAAGCGGTTCCGATCCTCGATAAAGTTCGGGCGCACGCTGAGCCAACGCTCGACTCACGGGTGTCGAGCCGTAAGCCTTTCGGACTGCCGACCAACTTTCACGGCAAGCCAAGCGCCACTGCCCTCAAGGCTCCGGTGGAACTCTTCGGCTCGCGGAGGGTGAGCTGGGTGGATCGTGCCGAGATTCCGCTCAACGACTCGTGGGTTGATGAGTGGAAGGTGCTCATGACCGCAGTGCAAGGCACGAGTGCTGCGATTGAAACCAAGTTCCTCTCGCGCCCGATTCTCGCGGGTCCAGGCACCGCGTGCAGCGAGACGTATCTTGTCGCTGGCCGGTTCGGGATCGAGGAGGAGGCTCGGCGCTATGCCGGGTACCTGCGAACGCGCTTTGTCCGGTTCCTTGTGTCGTTGCGGAAGTCCACTCAGCACGCTACCAAGGACGTTTACTCATTCGTTCCGGACGTTCCGCTCGACCAGGACTGGACTGATGCTCTCCTTTACGAGCGCTACGGACTGACCGACGACGAGATTGCATTCATCGAGTCGCAGGTCGCCGCCCACGACGACACCCTCTTCGACGAGGACGGGGCCGACGAAAGCGATGAGTAGGGACATCGACGAACTGCTTCCTGCGAAGCCGGAGGCCCGGCTGCGCATCTATGCGTGGTCGCCGAACGATCCACCCGCCGGATACGCGGGACTCCTCAAGGTGGGACAGACGACGAAGGCGAACGTGAACGCGCGCATCCGCGAGTCTCAAGGGCAGATGCAGCAGGCCTACACGCTGCACGTTGACGAGCTCGCCGAACGAGGCGACGGGACGATGTTTCGCGACTCAGATGTGCGCCAGCGACTGATCGACAAGGGCTTCGAGAACCCGATCTTCGGCTCAGCAAGAGAGTGGATGCGCTGCACCCCGGACGATGTGCGCACGGCGATCACTGAGCTTCGCACCGGCGTGAGACTTAGCGGCACCCACCACGAGACGTTCCCTATGCGCCCGGAACAGGCCAGCGCCGTGGACAAGGCTGAGGGCTACTACGAGTCGATCTGGGCCGAGGACTCCCAGGCGGTGCCGCGGTTCCTGTGGAACGCCAAGATGCGCTTTGGGAAGACCTTCGCCTCCTATCAACTCGCGAAGCGGCTCGGCGCGAGACGCATCCTCGTGGTGACCTTCAAGCCCGCAGTGGAAGATGCCTGGCAAGCCGACTTGGAGTCTCACGCCGACTTCGACGGCTGGCAGTACCTCTCCTCGGCCACCGGGGGCAGCCCAGACGATGCCGACAAGACGAGACCGCTGGTCTACTTCGGTTCGTTCCAGGACCTGCTCGGGCGCGACCGGAAGACCGGCCTCATCAAGGCGAAGAACGAGTGGGTCCACACCACCAACTGGGACCTCGTCATCTTCGACGAGTACCACTTCGGTGCATGGCGGGAGTCCGCCAAGGAGTTGTTCGAGGGCGAGGACGAGAAGGTCAAGCAGAAGGAACTGGCTGCCGAGTACAACGACGGCCTCGTGGCCTTCGATGAAGAGCTTGACGAGCTCGGCAACGACGAGGACGACTTCCTGCCGATCACCACCCGCGCCTACCTGTACCTGTCGGGCACGCCGTTCAAGGCGCTGGCAACCGGTGAGTTCATCGAGGAGCAAATCTTCAACTGGACCTACACCGACGAGCAGCGGGCTAAGGCCGAGTACGCCATCGCGCAACCGGACGCCTGGAACCCGTACGGGGCACTCCCGGAGATGCGTCTGTTCACGTACCAGATGCCTGACGAGTTGATTGCCGTTGCGAATCAGGGAGAGTTTGACGAGTTCGACCTCAACGAGTTCTTCGAGGCAAAGGGCGCCGGCAAGGACGCCGAGTTCGCCCACAAGACCGACGTTCAGAAGTGGCTCGATCTGATCCGCGGCGCTCACCTGCCCACGCAGGTCGACGCCATGCGAATGGGTACCCGTCCGCCGTTCCCGTACTCCGATGTCCGGCTCCTGCCGTACCTGCAGCACTCGTTCTGGTTCCTCCC
The DNA here is from genome assembly GCF_039531165.1 of Nostocoides vanveenii. NCBI lineage: Bacteria > Bacillati > Actinomycetota > Actinomycetes > Micrococcales > Intrasporangiaceae > Nostocoides > Nostocoides vanveenii. The sequence goes on from NZ_BAAAPN010000019.1 coordinate 67,694, forward strand.
CAACGTTGCTGCTTGCGAAGCGATGGCGAACCTGCTTGCGGAGAAGCAGAACGTGTTCTGGCACGACTACAAGGTACTGGTTGTCGCGGGCGCTGGCGCGGGCATCGGGCTGGATGCTCTCCCGCCGGTGCGGGCGGCGATCGGCGATGGCCATGACACGAAGACGATCATTCTGTCGTGCGGCAAGCTCACCACGGGCGTCACCGTCAAGCAGTGGTCCTCGATCCTGATGCTGCGCAACCTCAACTCACCGGAGACCTACTTCCAGGCAGCGTTCCGCGTGCAGTCACCGTGGTCGATCAAGAATCCGGACGGCGACAACCCGAGCGCCGAAGCAGTCCTCAAGCCCGTGTGCTTCGTGTTCGACTTCGCCCCTACTCGTGCGCTCCGTCAGATCGCCGACTACGGGGCAGGTCTCTCGCCGGAGACGCCGAACCCCGAGCAAGCGGTCGAGGAGCTCGTGAAGTTCCTGCCCGTGTTGGCGTACGACGGGTCGAACATGACTCAGGTCGATGCTGGCGGCATCCTCGACATCGCCATGTCGGGCACCTCCGCGACCCTCCTGGCACGCAAGTGGGAGTCCGCGATCCTCGTCAACGTCGACAACGACACCCTGCGCAAGATCATGAACACCCCCGACGCCCTCAACGCCGTCATGAACATCGAAGGCTTCCGCGCGCTCGGCAACGACATCTTCGAGACCGTCGTGAATAAGAGCGACGCCGTGAAGAAGGCGAAGAAGGAGAAGGGCGAGGACATCACTCCGGCGGAGAAGAAGGAGCTCACGGCGGAAGAGAAGGAGTACAAGTCCAAGCGGAAGCAGATTCAGGAGAAGCTGGTCAAATTCGCCACCCGCATTCCGGCGTTCATGTACCTGACCGACTTCCGCGAGAATACTCTTCAGGACGTCATCACCAAGCTCGAACCGAGCCTGTTCCGTACCGTGACAGGGCTGACCGTCGAGGACTTCCATCTGCTCGTAAACCTTGGCGTCTTCAGCGCGACCCACATGAACCAAGCCGTCTTCGCCTTCCGCCGCTATGAAGACTCGTCCCTGTCATACACCGGCATCGAGTCCCACAAGGGGCTGCGTCGCTACGGCCTCTACGACACCGTGGTCGCCGTTGATGACGACACCATCGCCTGAGCATCTGTCCGCCTGACCGAGAGAATCCCGCATGTCCTTTCAGACCCCGCGCAGCATCGAGGAGATGCTCACTGCCATCCACAAGCGCGAGTACCTGATGCCGGCGATCCAGCGCGAGTTCGTCTGGGATGCCGATCAGATCACCAAGCTCGTCGACAGCCTCATGCGCGGGTACCCGGTCGGGTCGTTTCTGTTGTGGGACGTGAAGCCCGAGACGGCCCAGTCGTACACGTTCTACGAGTTCCTGACGAACTATCACGAGCGCGATAACCCATATGCGGACAAGGCGACCGTTCCCTCCGGGAGTGGCACGACGGCAGTGCTCGATGGGCAGCAGCGCCTCACCTCGTTGAACATCGCGCTGTACGGCAGCTTCGCGGAGAAGAAGAAGTACGCCTGGTGGAACAGCGCCGATGCGTTCCCCGTCAAGCGCCTCTACCTCAACCTCGTCGACGAGCCCGACGACGAAGAGCTCGGCACCAAGTACGACCTGCGGTTCCTCACCGACCGGGAAGCCGCCCCAGCGGCCGGTGAGGCTGACAAGTGGTTCCGGGTCGGCGCGGTCCTCGATCTCGCCAACGCCGGCCCGGCGATCATGCGGGAACTGGAGCAACGGGGTATCGCCGGATCGGCTGACGCGTTCCAGCGGCTCTACGACCTGTACGAGGCAGTGCGGGTTCTCAAGCCGATGAACTACTTCCTGGTCACCGATCAGGACGCCGACAAGGTGCTCGAGATCTTTGTTCGCGTCAACAGCGGCGGCACCACGCTCTCCTACTCGGACCTGCTGCTGTCGATGGCCACGAACCAGTGGCAAGAGCTGGACGCCCGTGAGGAAGTCCGCTCGCTGGTCTCCGAGATCAACAGCAACGCCGGGCGCCAGTTCTCCTTCTCCAAAGATGTGGTGCTGAAGACCGCGCTGACGATCGCGGACGTGGATGTGCGGTTCAAGGTCACCAACTTCACCCAGGGGAACATGGCCAAGGTGGAGGCCGCGTGGCCGCAGATCAAGGGAGCCTTGCTGCGTGCTGCGACGGTGCTCCAGCAGTTCGGGTACAACGAACGCAACCTCACCGCGAACAGCGTGATCGTCCCCGTCGCGCACTACCTGCACCTGCGGCGTGCAGGCGACTCCTATCTCGACTCCACCGCGGACGCCGCCGACCGGCTCGCCCTTCAACGGTGGGTGACCCGCTCGCTGGTCAAGCGCGGCATCTGGGGGTCGGGACTCGACACGCTCCTCACCCGCATCCGCGATGTCCTTCGGACCAACTCGGCGAGTGGCTTCCCGGTCGCCGCGGTCGAGGAGGCGATGGCGGCCGTCGGCAAGAGCCTCGCGTTCGACAACGCCGAGATCGACGAACTGCTCAACCTCAAGTACGCCGGCCAGCGAACGTTCTCCGTCCTCTCGGTCCTGTACCCGGGACTGGATCTGAGCAAGAAGTTCCACGAAGACCACATCTTCCCCAAGTCCCGGTTCACCAAGAAGAAGCTCCTCGACGCCGGTGTCCCGCTCGACAGCATCGACGACTACCTGGCTGCCGTGAACCTCCTACCGAACCTCCAACTGCTCGCCGGGACCGCCAACATCGAGAAGCAGGACGGCCTGCCCGCCGAGTGGATCGACACCGCCTTCCCAAGCGAGGACAAACGAGCCACCTACCTCGCCGAGAACGACCTCGACGGCCTTCCACTCGACTTGCCCGACTTCACCTCGTTCTTCGAGCAGCGCAAGCAGCGAATCCGGACCCGCCTCCTCGCCGCTCTGGGAACGACACCGGGCGCACCGGACGACGCGGCGCTCTCATAGCCCACGTGACAGAGCGGGCACAGCCCTGGAGGGGTAGCACTCCGTTGCCAAGCGCGGTTATCTGCTGGTTCTGCGAGAGTTCGCCGGCATCGGTGACCAATCCAGTCGGCAGGCCCATCAGCCACTCCACGAACGCGGGTGCTGGGCGGGGGCCTTCGGTGTCATTCAGGAGGGCCTTTGTCAACCTGATCTGGCCCCGGGTGACGGTTTGAAGTGGCCCCGTCGAGCTGTCTGCTATCAGGCGCAGCAGGAGGTCGGGAGTTCGTTATGGAATAGGTTCGCAGTGAGGCGGATGCTTTCGGCCATGGTGAGGTACGGCGCCCAGGTGTCGGCGAGCTGAGTGACAGTGAACTCGGCTTTGATGGCGTAGGTCGCGGCGAGCATCATCTCACCCGCGGTGTCGGCGAGGGCGTGGATACCGAGCACTCTGCCAGTATCGGCGTCAGCGACGATCTTGAGGCCACCGCGGGTGTTGCGGTTAGTGATAGCCCGAGGCACGTCGGCCAGTCGCAGGTATCGGCAGGCGCACCGGTATCCGACGGCGATGGCTTCGGCTTCGGTGATGCCAGCGGAGGCGAGCTGGGGTGAGGTAAAGAGGACGGTGGGTAGCCCGGTGTAGTTGACCTGTTCGTGGTGGCCGAGGGCGTTGCGGGCGGCGATCTTCCCGGCCATCGCGGCGACATACACATACTCCGGCGCGTCGGTGACGTCGCCGGCCGCGAACACGGCTGGGTTTGTGGTCCGCTGTTCCTCGTTCACGACGACGAAGCCGCGCTCGTCGGTCGCGATGCCCGCCGCGCAGAGTTCGAGCAGCTGGGTTCGCGGTGTGCGGCCAGTGGCGATGAGGACACGTTCACCGGTAGCTTCCTTCCCCGTGCGGGTGACGACTCGGGCCAGCCCGTCGTGATTGGTGATCGCTGCTGCACGGTCTCCCATCACGGTGATTCCCTCGGTCAGGAAGGCTTTGCGGAGCTCGGAGGAGAGTTCGGGCTCGGCGTGCGGGGCGAGTCGGCCGATGATGGTGACCTCTACTCCGAGCCGTGCGAAGAGCTGGGCCTGTTCGAGACCTACGAAGCCGCCGCCGATCACCACGAGTGAAGCGGGCAGCTCGGTGAGTTCCATGGCTGTGGTCGACGTGAGGTAGTCGACCTGGTCGAGCCCTGGGATCGCGGGGACGTGGGGCTCGGCGCCGGTGGCGACGAGGTACGATCTGGCGCGAACCGGTCGTCCGTCGACGAGAAGGGTCTCCGCGTTGGTGAAGGTGGCGGTGCCGGGGATGATGTCGAACCCGTAGGCGGCGGCGATGTCGGCGTATTTGGTCTGTCGGAGCATCCTGACCAGTTCATCCTTCTGCTGCACGAGCGCTCCGAGATCGACCGTGTCAGCGGAGGTGGGGGCGCCGGGGAACGGGTTCGTGAGGGCGGCGTGGCGGGTGTGCGCAGCTGCGAGGAGCGTCTTCGAGGGCACACAGCCGACGTTCACGCAGGTGCCGCCGAGCGTTCCGGACTCGATGGCCACCACGCTGGCCCCTTCGAGCCGGGCGTGGATCGCCGCGGACATCGCCGCCCCGCCCGTGCCGATTACCGCAAGATCGAGCTCGCCGTGCTGTGTCATGATGCCTCCTCGTGGTGGACCCGGACCGCTCATCCGGGCGCGTAGGACAGAATGGACCTTCAAGCATGCTTGAAGGTCAAGCCCGCAGCGGAGGTGCCAACGATGCGGATCGGGGAGCTCGCGGAGCAGGCGAGGACGAGACCGTCGACGGTGCGGTATTACGAGGAGCGAGGGCTGCTGCGGCCGCCGGAACGCACGCCCGCCGGCTACCGCGACTATGGTGACGAGACTGTGCAGCGACTGGAGTTCATCGACCGGGCTCGGGCTGCGGGACTCACCCTCGCGCAGACCGCGGAGATCCTCGATATTCGCGATGCGGGACGTTCCCCGTGCGCGCACGTTCAGGACCTGCTTGACCGACGGCTGGTGGAGATCGACGAGCAGCTTGAGCAGCTGCGCGCCCTGCGAGGGAGCATCGTCGAGCTTCGCGCGCAGGCGGCCGCAACGGCGTCCGAAGCCTGCATACCGGAGTCCATCTGCCGCTACCTCTGAACTGCTCGTGGTGCGAGGCCGACGCGCTTGCCAACGGTGGAGACGTCCTGGCAGGGGAACCCGCCGATGAGGATGTCCACCGGCTCCACCTGGCTCCAGTCGATGGTCGTGATGTCACCGAGGTTCGGAGCGCCTGGCTAATAGTGGGCGAAGACGCGGGCGACGGGCTCGTTGAGCTCGGAGAACCACACCGTCCTGGCGTTGAGAACGTGCTCGACGGCGAGGTCGAGGCCGCCGTAGCCGCTGAACAACGACCCGATCCTGAGGTCTGATTCGCCGTCGGCGTTGAGGTCGTGCATGAAGGTCGCTCCGGTGACGGTCGTCCCCCGCATCCGTGCCTCATCGAGAACTTATGAGGAGCTGGTCACCTGTCAGGTGCACGGCTCCGACACGCGCCTGCTGCTCAAATGAGCCCTCGCTTGCCGCCGCCCGAGGTCCTCCATCTCCGGCCTTCGCTCCGACCGCCGTCCGAGGTCACACGCCTCTTGCAGGTCGAGGGAGAGCGGGCATTACCGCTTGCTTCAGAAGTCACCGGGTGCGGGTGCTCACCTGCTCGCCAGGAGCGGAGGTGAGCATGACGGTTTCGATGCGCGTGATGTCGGCGGGTGATGGCTACAAGTACCTACTCAAGACGGTCGCGGCAGCCGACGGCGACAGGCCACTCTCCACGCCACTCACTCGCTACTACATGGAGGAAGGCACCCCGCCTGGTCGCTGGCTCGGCGCGGGCGTAGCGGACCTCGGCAAGGGCGAGATTCAAGTGGGCGACCGAGTATCAGAAGACCAACTCCAGCTCCTGATGGGCACGGGGTGTGATCCGATCACCGGCGACAAGCTCGGCTTGGGCTTCCCGGCCTACAAGAGCCAGGTGCAGCGAATCGAAGCGCGGATCGCTGGCCTTGAGTCGACGATGACACCCGGCGCCAAGGGCGAAGCCGTCGCGCAGATCGTGGCCGAGGAGACGACCCGAAGTACGCGGCGTGCTGTGGCGGGCTTCGACTTCACCTTCTCGATTCCGAAGTCAGCATCAGTGTTGTGGGCGGTCGCCGACGCCGGGGTCCAGGCACTCATTGGGGAGGCGCATCATCGAGCGGTTGCGGAGGTGGTTGCGTTCATGGAGCGCGAGGTTGCGGCCACTCGCACGGGTGCAACCGCCGGGGACGGCGCGGTTGCGCAGGTCGATGTCACCGGGCTCATCGCGACCGCGTTCGATCACTTCGACTCCCGCGCCGGCGACCCCCATCTCCACACGCACGTCGTCGTCAGCAACAAGGCCAGGACCGTCCTCGATGGGAAGTGGCGCTCGCTCGACGGCAGGCCGATGCACGCCGCCGTCGTCGCCCTCTCCGAACTACATGAAGCCGTGTTCGCCGACCACATGACGCGCACCTTCGGCGTTTCCTGGGAGGCGCGCGAGATGGGTCGGGACCGGAACCCAGCATGGGCGATCACTGGAGTGCCCGAGGAACTGGTCGCCGAGTTCTCTACCCGCGCTCGTCACATCGACGCCGAGACCGACCGTCTCATCGCTGATTACGTCGCAGCGCACGGACGACGTCCGACACCAGCAGTCATCATGAAACTCAGAGCCCAAGCGACCCTTGCCACGCGGCCCGAGAAGCAGGTCCGATCCCTTGCCGATCTGACTGCGGAGTGGCGAACCCGCGCAACGAAGGTGCTGGGGCGGGACGTGACGATGTGGGCACGCGAGATCACCGACAACGACAAGCCGCTCCTGCTGCGCGCCGACGACGTGCCGCTCGACGTAATCGGCGAGATTGGGCGTTCAGTCGTCGAGGTGGTCGGTGAGAAGCGTTCGACCTGGCGGCGATGGAATCTCATGGCTGAGGCATCCCGACAGACGATGGGCTGGCGGTTCGCCACCAGGCAGGACCGCGAAGCCATCGTTGCGATGGTCGCCGACGCCGCCGAGCTCGTTTCCCTTCGGCTGACGCCGCCCGAACTCGCCTCGTCGCCCGTCGTGTTCCGCCGCCCCGACGGCACCTCCGTGTTCCGCCCAAAGAGCTCGACCGTGTTCACCTCCGAGTCCCAGCTCGCGGCCGAGGACAGACTCCTCGAACGAGCAGCGAACCTGGCCGGTCCGACGGTGCCACTCGCAACGGTCGAGAGGATCACGCGCAGACCCGACGCGGACGGCCGAATGCTCGGCGACGACCAAGCCGACGCCTTGAGCCGCATTGCGGTGTCGGGACGGATGCTCGACGTGCTGGTCGGTCCCGCCGGGGCGGGCAAGACAACCGCCATGAACACGCTCCGCCGCGCGTGGGAGGCTGAGCACGGCACCGGGTCGGTCGTCGGTCTCGCGCCGTCAGCGGTCGCAGCACAGGTTCTCGCCGACGATATCGGGATCGCGACGGAGAACACGGCGAAGTGGTGGCAGAACCACCTCATCCACGGCACCACGTTCGAGGCGGGCCAGCTCGTCATCATCGACGAAGCCTCCCTCGCTGGCACCCTGTCACTGGACCGCATCACACACCTCGCCCAAGACGCAGGCGCGAAGGTGCTGCTGGTCGGCGACCACGCCCAGCTGCAATCCGTGGACGCCGGCGGAGCATTCGCGATGATCGCCAGAGACCGAGCCGACACTCCCGAACTCGTAGACGTTCACCGCTTCACCCACACCTGGGAGAAGACCGCCTCACTCGAGCTACGCCACGGACGCACGGTGGCTATCGACACCTACCTCGCCCACGAGCGCATCACCGACGGCGACGGCGAGGCGATGACCGATGCTGCCTACAACGCGTGGCGCGCCGACCGTGACGCGGGACTGGTCTCGGTGCTGATCGCCGAAACCCACGAAGACGTGACCGCACTGAACCGTCGCGCCCGTGCCGACCTGATCCTCAACAAAACGCTGAACTCCGACCGCGAGGTCGAACTGCGTGCCGGCACCGCCGCCGGCGTGGGCGACACCATCATCACGCGCCTCAACAACCGGAACCTCCGCACCCTGGCCGGGCGGGACTGGGTGCGCAACGGCGACATCTGGACCGTCACCGCCGTCGGCGACGACGGGACCGTCACCATCGCACGCGACTACGGGACCGGCACCACTGACCGCGACGACGGAACCTTCAGGGCTCGCAGGCGTGGGCGCAGGTTCGGCGGCAGCATCGTCCTCCCAGGCTCGTACGTGGCCGAGCATGTCGATCTCGGCTATGCAGTTACCGCCTACCGGGCCCAGGGCATCACGACCGACACCGCGCACGTCCTGGTCGAACCGACCTCGACGAGGGAGACTTTCTACGTCGCGATGACCCGAGGCCGGCACGCGAACCACGCCTACGTGGCTCTCGACCGCGCCGACGACCATGCCCAGCCGCACCCTGGTGACGACCCGCATGCCACCGCGCGGAGCGTACTCCGCGGCGTTCTGCAGCACAGTGGGGCCGAACTCTCGGCGCACGAGACCATCGTCGCCGAGCACGAGCAGTGGGGCTCGATCGCTCAACTCGCCGCCGAGTACGAGACCATCGCCGCCTCAGCCCAACACGACCGTTGGGCCATCCTCATCCGTGGCTCCGGGCTCACCGACGAACAGGCGGAGAAGGCCATCGAGTCCGAGGCGTTCGGCCCGCTCGCGGCTGAGCTCCGACGCGCTGAAGCGAACCATCACAATGTCGATGCCCTCCTGCCGCGCCTCGTGGCCGCGCGCGGGTTTGGTGACGCGGACGACATCGCCGCCGTCCTCCACTACCGCGTCGAGCGGGCCACCGCCCGTCCCGCAGGCTCGGGCAGGACTCGCAAACCAGCGCGCCTCATCGCCGGCCTCATCCCATCGGCGCACGGCGTCATCGACGTTGAGATGCGAGCGGCTCTCGACGAGCGAGAGGAACTGATCGAGGCGCGCGCTGACGCAGTACTCGACGACGCCCTGACCGAGTGGGCGCCGTGGACGAAGGCTCTTGGAACGCCGCCCAACGACCGACGTCGAGCCGCAGCCTGGCGCAAGTCCGCACGCGTGGTCGCCGCCTACCGGGACCGGTACCGCATCACCGACGACGCACCCCTCGGGCCCCCGCCCGAGTCGGCCGCCCAGAAGATCGACGCCGCGAGGGCGCGATCCGCGCTCACGCAAGCAACCGAAGTTGCCGGTACGCGCACAGGACGTAGCGGGCCCCGGCCGGTCGAGCACAGATCGCTCGGTCGCTCGCTGTAAGTCCTGTGGCAGGCGGGCGATCTGCGGAGGATACTGTCGTCCACCTGCTTCGAACTGACCCGTGTCGTGGGCAGAGGGAGCATCTGGCACGACCTTGTCTCTCTCGGCAGGTGCTCCAGCAGCGAGAGGCCGCTACCGGTACGCTTAGAGGATCACCACCCGGCTTTGGAGGCGTGCCACTGAGAGGAGGTCCCCTGATGGCGACCAACGATCAGGTCAAGGCGCTCGTGAAGAGCCACGCCGACGGCGACGACCCGCAGTTTTACGCTGTGGCGATGCAGGTCGCGGCCAAGGCCGCACGCGCCGGACAGTCAAAGTTCGCTCAGGAGCTTCGCGACCTCGTCAACGACCTCCGTGAGCGATCTGGCCAACGAGCCCGCATCGCCGCCGTGGTTCCGTTCGCTCAGCCGAAGGGTGAGCTCGGGGCGCTGCTGAACGTCTCGTACCCCGAGGCCAGACTGAGTGACCTCGTGCTCACGGACAATCTCCACGAACGACTGACGCACGTACTGCTGGAACAGAGGCAGCGTGACGCGCTGGCACGACATGGCCTGACCCCTGCCCGGCGTCTTTTACTCACGGGGCCGCCGGGCACCGGGAAGACATCCACAGCGCGTGTGATCGCCGGCGAACTCGGACTTCCCCTGTTCTCGATCAGACTGGACACGGTGCTGACGAAGTTCATGGGAGAGACCGCCGCGAAACTGCGTCTCGTATTCGATGCGCTCGCCGAGACTCGTGGCGTCTACCTTTTCGATGAGGTGGACGCTCTCGGTGGCGACCGCGCCGCACAGAACGACGTAGGAGAGATTCGCCGAGTACTCAACTCGTTCCTACAGTTCCTTGAAGAGGACACATCAGACAGCGTCATCATCGCTGCAACAAACCACCCAAGTCTGTTGGACAACGCGCTGTTCCGCAGATTTGACACCGTGATGGACTTCGCTCTGCCAGACGACGCAGCAGTGGAGTCGGTCATCAAGAACCGGCTCGCGTCCTTCCAGATCCACAACCTGAGCTGGACAAGAATCATCCCGGCAGCTCGTGGTCTGAGCCACGCTGAGATCGCGACCGCAGCCGAGAACGCCGCTAAGCGAACCGTCCTTGGTGAACGCACTCAAGTGCGAACCGATGATGTTGTCATCGCTTTGGAAGAACGTCCCCGCCCCAAGCGGCGGACTGACGGGGCAAATTAGCGAAGATGGCTGAGCGAGACCGTCCGCACATCCTGGTGCCCACGCCGCCCGCGTCTGAGTCCTTCACGCCTATCACGACGCCGGTGACGAGCCGGGGTGGAGGGTTCGGCGGGAGCCGGAGCGAGCACGGGAAGCGCCTGACTCAAGAGTTCGAGGCCGCCTGGGTTCCTCCGGCAGATGAGCCTGAGACCACGGGCACATACCTCACCTTCGCCTCCTTTCCTGGTCTCGATTTGATGTTCGAGAGCTTGGAGTCGCGTCGGCCTGGTGCCCAGCCAGAGCTTGTCGCTGTCCAACATGAATCGACCCCCGCAGGTGAGGTCTCAAACGCGACGGTCTTTATCCCCGAAGGGCAGAAGGAGTTCTTCCTCAAGAAGCTTGAGCAGTACGTCGAGACTGCCGAGGTCGCAGAAGGGAAGCCGAAGCACGCGGCTCTGATCGAAGGTATTGCCTCGATGCGTCGCGCAACGATCCGAGAGCTGTGGACGGACCCTGCTGACGAGTACCCGACCAACCCCACCGAATCCCGCTGGTGGGAACTGTGGCTCAGAGTCATTGACGGCCAGGAGTATGCCCGACTGACGGCGTACGCCCAGCAGCACAACCTCCCTGTGAGCGACCACTACCTCGGATTCGGTGACCGAACGGTCGTGCTCATCCGCGCCACGAGCGAACAACTCGCGATGACCTTCCGGAGCATTGACGACATCGCCGAGTTGCGTCGCCCTCACGAAGTAGCATCGTTCCTTCCAGGGTTATCCGCATTCGAACAGCGCGACTGGGTGCGCGAGCTGCAATCTCGCGTCGAGCACGCTGGAACCGACGCGCCCGTGGTGTGCCTCCTCGACCGTGGCGTGCAAGCCGGGCACCCGCTATTGGAAGACTCACTCGCAGCCGATGATCTTCACTCGGTTGAGCCAAGTTGGCGCAAAGATGTGGCGATCCACGCACACGGCACCGAGATGGCAGGACTTGCGCTCTATGGAGACCTGCAAGCCGCAGTCGGCGCTCAGCACCGCATCCGTCTGGAGCATCGGCTCGAATCAGTAAAGCTGCTCCCTGACACTGGGGACAACGATCCCGATGTGTACGGGGCCGTGACGGCGAGAGCGATCGATCAGCCCGAGATTTCAGCACTGAATCGGGCCCGGGTGTTCATGCTGGCCATCACTGCACCTGCCGCTGCGCCAAACCCAGGGCATCGTGTCGAAGACCGTCCGAAGCAGGAGTACGGGCGTCCAACCGCATGGTCAGCCACGCTCGATGCCCTGACCTTCGGCCGTGCGATTGATGACAGCGTCCCCAAGTTCACCTACCTGAACCGAGACGAGGAGCCGACGCCCCGGCTCTTTGTCGTTTCCGCTGGCAACATCCGTGACGTGCGCGCCGAGGACAATCACCTCGATCGTAGCGACGCGGAAGGAGTCGAAGACCCGGCACAGTCGTGGAACGCGCTCGCGGTTGGAGCCTACGCCGAGCATGACGCGATGGATCACGCCCCCGACGTCTTCGCAGGATACGTACCGATTGCCGCTCGTGGTGAACTATCGCCGACCAGCCGAACCTCCGTGTCCTTTGATCAGAAGCGGTGGCCGTTCAAACCGGATGTCGTTGCACCTGGTGGGAACCTTGCTCGGACCCCTGACGGCTCAGAGGTGGACACGCCTGAGAACCTCGCGATCCTCACCACTCGTCTTCAACACCCAGGCGAGGGCTTCTTTACGACCACGCGGGATACCTCGGCAGCCACGGCCCAGGTCGCGGCAATCGCAGCCGACATCCGGGCCGCCTATCCTCATTTGAGGCCCGAGACGGTCCGCGCCCTGATCGTCCACTCCGCCGAGTGGACTGACGCGATGCAAGCGCGAATCACGGCCGCGAGCACAAAGGGAGCAGCGGTCAACTTGCTTCGTCGTTACGGGATGGGCGTGCCCAGCCTGGAACGCGCTACGCGCAGCGCAACCAATGCGCTGACACTGGTGGACGAGGCAGTCATCCATCCATACGAGCGTGACGGGAATTCCAGCAGCGGGAAAGCGCGCGAGATGAACCTGCATCGCCTGCCGTGGCCCATCGACGAGTTGTCCGCGCTCGGGGAGACTGAAGTTCGGCTGCGCGTCACCCTCTCGTACTTTGTAGAACCAAATCCATCGAGTCGCGGCTGGACGGGCCGATACGTCTATCCCTCTCATGGGTTGCGCTTCGCGATGAAACGACCCGAGGATAACCTTGACGCGTTCCGCCAGCGCGTCAATAAGCAGGCACGCGATGAAGATGAGAAGCCACTGGCCCTCAATACCGAGAGCGGTTGGCTTTTCGGCCGTGATCAGCAGACCTCGGCCGGATCGCTTCACACCGATATTTGGTCGGGGTCGGCCGCCGACCTCGCGGCCAAAGAGGCTGTCGTTGTGTACCCCGTCGCAGGTTGGTGGAAGAACCGGCCGAAGATGGATCAGAGCGACAAAGGCGTCAACTACTCGCTCGTCGTCAGCATCGAGACCCCCGAGGTGGAAGTCGACCTCTGGACACCGGTCTACCAGCAGGTGGCCGCAGTGATCGAGGTCTGACAGCGAGACCTGATCCTGCGGTGCGCATGAACGCGGACTTTCACCTCGACAACGTTGGCCGGGAGCCCTGATGGCTGCGCGCCGAGTCGCGTGACATGGGAGCCTGGGGATCGGATGCTGTGAAGACCTGCCCGCTCTCGTGACTGAGCGATCTCGTCTCCGTCGGTTGGCGCGGGCGCGTCAGATCACCCGCATGCGCGACAACATGAGCGAGTCTCTGTGCGAGCAAGAGATTGGGGCCGGTGCTCGTCGCACTGGTCACTGGACCGGGAACAGCTCCGACGGCGCGGCCGAGTTCGTGCGCGCGCCGGGCGACGGTCATCGATCCAGAGCGAACACCAGCCTCGACGACGACGGTCGCTGCGGAGAGCGCGGCCATCAGGCGTGCGCGAGCGAGGAAGCGATGGCGCGTCGGCACTGCGCCGGGTGGAACCTCGCTGACCATGAGGCCGAGGTCGGCTACTCGCTCAAGTAGTTTACGGTGACCCATCGGGTAGGGACGATCAACGCCGTTCGCCATGACCGCGATCGTGTCGCCACCGGATGCCAGCACCGCTCGATGGGCAGCCCCTTCGATACCGTACGCACCGCCGGCCAGCACTATCCGTTCAGCGTTGGCGAGGTAGGACGCCAACTCCGCGGCCACATGCTCGCCGTACGAGGTCGCGGCCCTCGCTCCGGTGATCGTGACGAGATCGTTGAGCGGTCGCGCGAGGAAAGATGTCGTGCCACGAGTCCACAGGCCTCGGCGTGCTGCTGCGCAGGCACCGTGCCGACGACACCGTCACCAAGGCCATCGCCCGGGTTCTACGAGCCGACCTCGTCGTCGTCGACGACATCGGACTCCT
>NZ_BAAAPN010000020.1:0-3052 GCF_039531165.1 Nostocoides vanveenii
GGAGAGCCCGGTGCGGCGAGAGTCGCACGCCGGGTTCGGCGGGCGGCCCGGGGAAACGGAGCGGCAGCAATGCCGCCACCGCGCCTCGGGCCGACCCAACTGGCATCACGTGTCCACGCGACCGATTGGGCAGGGCAAGGGCCGCGGCCCGAGGGAGTTGACCGGGATGGTCGACCTGACAAGGCACCCCCACCCCACAGATCCGGACAAGCCGCCGATCGTCAAAGCGCGGCTGCTGGACCTGGTTCCCGGCCGATCCGGCGAGGCGTACGCCACCTGGCTGCAGGATCGTGGTGAGCAGTTCCGGGTGAGGGTGGCGACGCTGGACCCGTTCCGCGGGTACAAGAACGCGTCGATGACCAGCTGCAGGACGCCCGCTCGGTCCTGGACGCCTTCCACGTGCTCAAACTCGCGACCGCGGTCGTTGACGATGTCCGCCGCCGGGTTCAGCAGGAGATCCACGGCCACCGCGGCCGCAAGAACGACCCGCTGTACCGGGTCCGGAATATCCTGCGCTCCGGGGCGGAGAACCTCACCGACCGGCAGAAAGCGCGCCTGGCCGCGGCGTGGGCCGCCGACGAACGGCACCTCGAAGTGGAGGTCGCCTGGCTGTGCGCCCAACAAGTGCGCTCGGTCTATCACCAAGACACCCACGCCGCCGGCCGCGCGATCGCCGAGAAGATCCTGGATGAGTTCCCCGCGTGCCCCATCCGCGAGGTCAAACGCCTCGGTAAGACCCTCAACCAGTGGCGCACCGAGTTCCTGGTAGGTGTGGTCACCTTCTCTGACCCCGGGTAGGCCGCTGATCGTCGCGAATGTCGGCCCCATCTCGGTGGTCGCGGTGGCCCGTTGTTCGGGTGGGTGTGTCGTCGCGAATATTGGCCCCACCCGTGGTGAGGGTCTTCACGTCAACGGTTATCGGCGTGGAGGTCCCGGTGAGGCAGCGATCCAGGGTGGAGCTATTCGAGACGATCCGGCGAGACCGGCGCACGGACCCGGCCGTGTCGGTGCGCGAGCTCGCGGTCCGGCATGGGGTGCATCGGCGCACGGTCCGCCAGGCGTTGGCGTCCGCGCTTCCCCCGCCCCGCAAGGAGTACCCGACGCGGGCGCGGCCGGCGATCGACCCGTGGCGGGAGATCATCGACGGGTGGCTGATCGGGGACCAGGACGTGCCTCGCAAGCAGCGCCACACCGCCCGGCGGGTGTGGCAGCGGCTCCTCGCCGAGCACGGTGCCCGGGTGGCGGAGGTGACGGTGTCTCGGTATGTCGCGGCCCGGCGGGTCGAGATCGGCCTGGTGGACCGGGAGGTGTTCGTCCCGCAGGTCCACGCCCCGGGCGCGGAGGCCGAGGTGGACTTCGGCGAGTTCGAGACTGGCCTGGCCGGGTCGCCGGTGAAGGTGTGGATGTTCGTGATGCGCCTGTCGCACTCGGGGCGGGCGTTCCACGTCGCCTACGGAACCCAGGCACAGGAAGCGTTCCTCCAGGGCCACGTCGAAGCCTTCAACCACTTCGGTGGCGTCCCAGCACTGATCCGGTACGACAACTTGAAACCGGCCGTGATCAGGGTGTTGAAGGGCCGCGACCGGGTCGAGTCTGACCGGTTCATCGCGTTGCGCTCTCACTACGGCTTCGACTCGTTCTTCTGTATCCCGGGCAAGGGCGGCGCGCACGAGAAGGGCGGCGTCGAGGGAGAGATCGGCCGCTTCCGCCGCCGACACCTGGTCCCGGTTCCTACGGTCGCCTGCCTGGCCGAGTTGAACAACCTGATCGCTGCCGGCGATGCCGCGGACGACTCTCGGGTCATCACCGGTCACGCCGCCACGATCGGGGCCGAGTTCGCCGGCGAGGCGGCCTCGTTGATGTCGCTGCCGGTCGAGGCATTCGACGCAGCGGTGAGCGAGCAGCGCCGGGTCGACCACCGTTCGCGAGTCTCGATCCGACAGAACCATTACTCGGTCCCTGCCCGGTACGTGGCCCGCCGGCTTACGGTGCGGTTCACCGCGACCACGGTCACCATCCATGACGGTGGCAAGGTCGTCGCCGCCCACGAGCGGGCGATCGGCCGCTACCAGCAGGTCCTGTCCCTGGATCACTACCTGGAAGTGCTGACCCGTAAACCCGGCGCCATGCCCGGCGCGACCGCCCTGGCACAGGCCCGAGCATCCGGCATGTTCACCCCGAGCCATCAACGGTATTGGGACGCGACCCGCCGAGCCTTGGGCGATGCCCGCGGCACTAAAGCACTCATCGAGGTCCTCCTGGCCCACCGCACCCTGCCCCACGCCTGCCTGATCGAGGCGATGGACGCCGCAGCCACCTCGGGGATCCTCAGTCCCGAGGTCGTGATCATCGACGCCCGCCGCCGGGCCACCGACACCACCGTCCATCCGGCCCCGGTTGCTCCCGAGCTGCTCCGCTACGACCGACCTGCACCCACCCTGAGCGGCTACGACGCCCTCCTCACCCACCGGAAGGCCCTGCCATGAGCATCAAGACCGACACCGCCGCGCAAGCAGCAGTCAACGCCGCAGCTCGCGAGCTGCACCTGCCCACCGTGCGCACCGAGGCCGTCCGGTTGGCCGAGGTCGCCGTCCGGGAACGCCGCACCCACTTGGGCTACCTCGCCGAAGTCCTCGCCGCCGAGGTCGATGACCGGCTCGAGCGGCGCCGGGTCCGGCGCGTGATCGAGGCCAAGTTCCCTCGCCTGAAAAGACTCGCCGACTTCGACCTGAGCGCCGTCCCCGCGATCACCCCCGCCACCCTGGCCCACTTGACCTCCGGTACCTATCTCGAGGCTGGGGAACCCGTTGTGATGCTGGGCGACTCCGGCACCGGCAAGAGCCACCTGCTCATCGGCCTCGGGCTAGCCGCCTGCGAGCAAGGACGACGCGTCCGCTACGCCANCGCCACCCTGGCCCACTTGACCTCCGGTACCTACCTCGAAGCCGGGGAACCCGTTGTGATGCTGGGCGACTCCGGCACCGGCAAGAGCCACCTGCTCATCGGCCTCGGGCTAGCCGCCTGCGAGCAAGGACGACGCGTCCGCTACGCC
>NZ_BAAAPN010000021.1:0-76823 GCF_039531165.1 Nostocoides vanveenii
ATCTGGAACCTCACCCCCGGCAGCTACGACACCCACCTCACCCAATGGCGACGAACATCCGCCTGACGGGGAAATCCCGTGTGCCCCGCGCTGCAAGGGCCTGCCGCATACCGTCTGCGCAACGAGTTCGACCTCCCCGCGGGACGAGCCGGACTCGCCCTGACTTCTCGGATGGCCGGTCGTGGCTACTTCGCGGGCGGCAGCCGTGCCGAGCCAGATCCTTCTGCGTTGCGCGGAGCGTATCGGACCACCGACCCCGAGGTCTGCCAAGCTGGCCAGGTGCTATCTGTCGATGAGGAGTGGGAGTTGCGGCGTGCCGCCGGCGCCTGGCTTGCGCTCCGCACCAATGACGGCACCGACGCGATCAGCCGAGAGATACTGACGGAGTTCACCTTCCATGGCGAGCGCCTTCCTCTGGTCGATCGGGGCCGCGGCATCCGCAAACCCGCGATTTGCCAGGCGGCACTCTCCCTCATGACCGTGCACACGCCCGATGGCCACAGCCGACCCTATGAGGACGTTCAAGGCCGCGACGGGCTGCCACGCTACAAGCTGCGAGCAGACGCACCCGGGACGGCCGAGAACCTGGCTGTCGCACGGGCGCAGGAGTTGAAGCTCCCGGTGATCTGGCTGATCGGAGTCGCCCCTGGCTGGTTCCAGGCGATCTTCCCGGTCTACGTCATTGGCTCAGAGCCGACACTCGACCAGTTCGTCCTTGCCTACGACCGCGCGCAAGCGATGCCCTTGCCTCAATCGGCTGCACCCTCGCCCCTTGAAGAGACGCTGCGCCGGTATGCCGTCCGCGAGACTCGGCAGCGCTTCCACCAACCGGTTTTCCGGTCAATGGTGATGCGCGCCTACGAGACCACGTGTGCTGTCTGTTCGCTGCGGCATACCCAACTTCTCGACGCCGCGCACATTGTCGATGACGCCGAGGAGGCGGGGGTCGCATCGGTACGAAATGGACTGGCGCTGTGCAAAATTCACCATGCCCCCTATGACGTCGGCATCCTCGGCATCTCTGCGGACTACCGCGTCGGGATCCGCGACGACATCCTGCGCGAAGTGGACGGGCCGCTCTTCGAGCACGGGATCAAGGGACTGCACGTGACGCGCCTGATGAAGTTGCCCGCTCGACGTTCGGATCGTCCAGACCCCGACTTGCTGGCCTGGCGCTTCGATCGCTTCGAGTCCGCCTGACCGCTCAGAAAGCGGTCGGCGGGCGGGTTAGCCCCCGAGCCGGCGCCCGACTCACGACGGTCGCCGGTCGTTGTGAGTTCCTCGACATACCCCCGAAATGTGACGGCGACGGACGCGTTACGCGCGGCTCCTAGGGTCCCCGGTCAGGCCATCGAATGGCCTCGGCAGCGTCGCCGGTCTCCCTAACTGCCAGCGGCGCTACTGCCGAGAAGGGTGGCACCCCAACGTGTCCAAGTCCTCCGTTTCCCGCCCCGCCGTCCGCCCGGCGGCGGCCGCTGCGGGCCTCGCCATTGTCGCGCTGACTCTCGCCGGCTGCGGCGCCAAAACAAGCACCACCACCTCGTCCGTCAATGGCTCCGCCGCGGCCGCCAGCGCCACGTCGTGCGTCAACACCTCGGGCAGCAGCATCAAGATCGGCTTCCTCAACTCCCTCTCCGGCACCATGGCGATCTCCGAGAAGACCGTCAACGACGCGCTCAACATGGCGGCCAAAGAGATCAACGCCGCCGGCGGCGTCCTCGGAAAGCAGCTCGATGTCGTGACCGAGGACGGCGCATCCGAGCCGACGACCTTCGCCGAGAAGGCCAAGAAGCTCATCTCATCCGACTGTGTCGCAGCGGTTTTCGGCGGGTGGACATCGGCCAGCCGCAAGGCGATGCTGCCGGTCTTCGAGGGCCAGAACAGCCTCCTCTACTACCCCGTCCAATACGAGGGTCTCGAGGCGAGCAAGAACATCTTCTACACCGGGGCCACCACCAACCAGCAGATCATCCCCGCCTTGGACTACCTGAAGGAGAAGGGCAAGACCAAGCTCTTCCTCGTCGGCTCCGACTACGTCTTCCCGCGCACCGCCAACAAGATCATCAACGCCTACGCCAAAGCCAATGGCATGACAGTCGTCGGTGAGGAATACACCCCACTCGGCAGCACCGACTTCGCCACCATCGTCGGCAAGGTCAAGAGCTCCGGTGCGGACGCGGTCTTCAACACCCTGAACGGCGATAGCAATGTCGCCTTCTTCAAGGAGTACACCAACGTCGGCCTCAAGGCCGCGACCCTACCCGTCCTCTCGGTGTCCATCGCCGAGGAGGAGGTCCAGGGGATCGGCGCCGCCAATATCGTCGGCCAGCTCACCGCATGGAACTACTACGCGACCATCGACACCCCAGTCAACACGAAGTTCGTCGCCGACTTCAAGGCGATGTATGGCGACAAGCGCGTCACCAGTGACCCCATGGAAGCGGCCTACACCTCGCTCTACCTGTGGAAGAACACCGTCGAGAAGGCGAAGTCCTTCGCCGTCGCCGACGTGCAAAAGGCCGCCGGCGGCGTGAGTGTCGACGCCCCGGAAGGCAAGGTCACGATCAACGGCGAGAACCACCACATCGCCAAGACCGCGCTCATCGGCGAGATCCACGACGACGGCCTGATCTACACCGTGTGGAGCAGCGGCAAGCCGATCGAGCCCGACCCCTTCCTCAAGGGCTACGCCTGGGCCAAGGGACTCTAGTAACCCCCACGAAGTTCTCCGCTCGCAAGCTCACTCCGATACTTCGCGGGGCCCCCGATACGCCACCCCCACGAAGTTCTCCGCTCGCCACACAACCACGACGGATGCCGCGGCCTCGCCAGCGGTGAGGCCGCGGGCATACGTCGACATCACCTCTCCCACAACCGGAACGGACCACGATGGACGTCTTTGCGAGCCAGGTGTTCGCCGGGCTCTCGCTCGGCTCCGTGCTTCTCCTCGCCGCGCTCGGACTCGCTCTGACCTTCGGTCAGCTCGGAGTCATCAATATGGCGCACGGCGAGTTCCTCATGATCGGTGCCTACACGGCATACGTCGTCCAACGCGTCGTGACGGATGCGGGCATCTCGTTCCTGATCGCCCTGCCACTGGCGGCGGTCATCGCCGGCATCCTCGGCGTCGCTCTCGAGTGGGCCGTCATCTCGCGCATGCGCGGCCGCCCACTCGACACTCTCCTGGTCACATACGGCGTGGCGCTCCTCCTCCAGCAACTCGCCCGCGACATCTTCGGCGCCCCGAATATCGATGTGCGAGCGCCCGATTGGCTCTCGGGTCCGATCGTCATCGGTGGGCTGTCGATGCCCAAGACGCGCCTGATGATTCTTGCGCTGAGCATCGGCTGTGTCGCTGCCGTAGCGCTCCTGCTCACCCGCACCCCGATGGGTCGCCGCATCCGAGCGGTGGTGGGCAACCGCGATCTCGCGGAATGCAGCGGCATCGCGACCGCACGCGTCGATCGGCTGACCTTCTTCCTCGGCTCCGCGCTCGCCGGCATCGCGGGCGTCGCGCTGACCCTGCTCGGATCGGTCGGACCGACCGTCGGCCAGAACTACATCGTCGACGCCTTCCTCGTAGTGGTCGTCGGCGGCATCGGCCGCGTGTGGGGAGCCGTGCTCGCGGCGATGGCGCTAGGTCTGCTTCAGTCCTTTCTCCAACTGTGGAGCGACGCCTCGCTGGCCAAAGTGCTCGTCCTGCTCGCCGTCGTCGCCTTCCTCCAGATCCGGCCGCAAGGCTTGTTCACCGTCCGCACGAGGAGTCTGGCATGATCGCTCTCACCCAAAGCTCCCGAGCCCGTCTGGTCGCGGGACTCGTCGCCTCCATCGCCCTGCTCGCGGCGGCACCCGCCGTCCTCTCCGACTTCCGGCTGCTCCTGCTCGCCAAATTCCTCTGCCTGGCCATGGTCGCCGTCGGCATCGGCCTCGCCTGGGGCCGCGGCGGCATGCTCACGATGGGCCAGGGTGTCTTCTTCGGCCTCGGCGGCTACCTGATGGCCATGCACCTCAAGCTTGCCGACGCCGGCCCAGGGGGCGTGCCCGACTTCATGCAGCTCTACGGCACCGGCGTCGTGCCCGCGTGGTGGGAGCCGCTGCGCTCCGGACTTGTCACGCTCCTGCTCATCGTGGTGCTACCAGCGGCCCTGGCGTGGTTGCTCGGTACCGGCGTCTTCCGGCGACGCGTGCGGGGTGCCTACTTCGCCATCCTGAGTCAAGCGCTTGTGGCGGCCTTCGCGATCCTGCTCATCGGGCAGCAGCAGAGCACCGGAGGGACCAACGGGCTCAACGGATTTCGCTCTTTCCTCGGCTATGACCTGACCGATCCGGTCAACCATCAGACCCTGTATGCCCTGTGCGCGGCCGTCCTGATCGTCATGGTGCTCATCGTCCGGCAGCTCTACCGCTCCCGCTGGGGGGAACTGCTCCTTGCCGTCCGCGACCAGGAGAATCGCGTCCGTTTCCTCGGCTACGACCCGGCCTCGGTCAAGATCACTGCCTTCGTCATTGCCGCCGTCTTCGCCTCGATCGGCGGAGCGCTCTTCGTCCCGGTTGTCGGCATCATCTCGCCGGCCGATGTCGGCGTCACCGCCTCCATCGGTTTCATCGTCGGCGTAGCGATCGGGGGCCGTGCCTCGGTGCTCGGACCGCCGCTCGGCGCGATCGCCGTCGCGTGGGCGCAGACCAGCTTGTCGGAAAACTTCCCATCGGCGTGGACGTATGCCGAAGCCGCCCTCTTCATCGTCGTCATCGCCGTGCTCCCGGCGGGCTTGGCCAGCCTGCCAGCACTCGCACGGCGGGTGACGCACCGGCGTGCGGGTGAGGCCACGGCATACGCGCACGGCACCCCAGCCCCTGTGGAAGGATCGCTATGACCAGCCCCGGCCGACACGGCGGCGTCGACGCCGAGCGACTCGGCAAGCTCATCACGCCGGACCCCGAAACCATCCACGACTACCTCGAAATCCGCGGTTTGCGTGTGGCTTTCGACGGCTTCGTCGCCGTGAAGGATATCGACCTGACGGTGACCCGTGGTGACCTGCGCTTCCTCATCGGTCCCAACGGCGCCGGCAAAACCACGGTCATCGACGCCATCACCGGGCTCGTCCCAGCGACCGGAAGCGCCGCCTTCGGCCGCAAGGAATTGCTCGGGAAGCCGGTTCACCGCATCGCCCGGCTCGGCGTCGGCCGGACATTCCAGACCGCCAGCGTCATCGAAGAACTCGACGTGCTGAGCAACCTCGACCTGGCGGCCGGTGCGAGCAGACCAGCGGTCAGCCGGCTACGTGCGCGACGCGGCGTGCCCGCCAGCGTCGAGGAGGCGCTGGAGGCCATCGGGCTGGCCGATGAACGCTTCCGGAGCGCCGGAGCGCTCGCCCACGGCCAGAAGCAGTGGCTCGAGATCGGCATGCTGCTCGTCCAGGGGGCGCGCCTGCTGCTGCTCGACGAGCCGGTC
Source organism: Nostocoides vanveenii (assembly GCF_039531165.1). Lineage (NCBI taxonomy): Bacteria > Bacillati > Actinomycetota > Actinomycetes > Micrococcales > Intrasporangiaceae > Nostocoides > Nostocoides vanveenii. The sequence continues at coordinate 5,456 of NZ_BAAAPN010000021.1, forward strand.
GCTGGAATGAGTCACTCCGAACGCGAGCAGACCGCGGACCTGCTCCGCGCCATCTCGCCGCACCGCGTTGTTGTGGTGGTCGAGCACGACATGGAATTCCTTCGCGCCGTGGCTGATTCGGTGACCGTGCTCGCAGCCGGTGAGGTCCTCGCGCAGGGCACCGTGGCCGAGATCCAGAACGATCCGCGCGTCCAGGAGATCTATTTGGGTACGCCCGTCCACGAAGGGGGACGCTGATGCTGACGCTGGAGAAGGTCCGGCTCGGATACGACCGGACGACAGTCGTCCACGACGTGTCGATCGAAGTCCCGGACAGCGGGATCGTCGCCGTCCTCGGCCACAACGGCGCCGGAAAGACCACCTTGCTGCGCGGCGCAATCGGGTTGCTGCGCCCAATGGCGGGCCGCGTCGTCTTCGACGGCGAGGACGTCGGCCGGCTGGGGCCGTCCGCGCGCGTGGCGCGCGGGCTGGCCTACGTCCCGCAGGGGCAGCAGGCCTTCGGTGATCTCTCGACGAGGGAGAACCTGCGGCTCGTCGCCGAGCAACACCGCGCTCCGGCGTCCCGAATGGACGAGGTGCTCGATCTCTTCCCCGCCCTCGCCGAGCTGATGGATCGGCGCGCGGGCCTACTCTCCGGGGGGCAGCGACAGCAACTGGCCATCGCCCGCGCACTGCTGACCGGGCCGCGACTGCTGATGCTCGACGAGCCGACCGAGGGCATCCAGCCCAATGTCGTCCAGCTCATCGAACGGACCATTGTCGAACTCGCCGCGGCCGGACTGGCGGTGCTGCTTGTGGAGCAGCACGTCGGCTTCGCCCTCCAGGCGGCCAGCACGTATGCCGTGCTCACCAGCGGCCGCATCACCGACCGTGGCGAGGGTGGCGCCACGTCGACGGACACCGTGCGCACGGCCATGCGGATCTGAGGCCACGGTCATGCATCTGATGCCTTCGGATTCGGAGAAGCTGCTGCTCGCCGTCGCCGGCATGCTGGCGCGGGACCGCCTGTCCCGTGGCCTACGCCTGAACTATCCCGAGACCGTCGCCCTGCTCTCGATGTGGGTCGTCGAGCGCGCCCGGGAGGGTGCCTCGGTGGCCGAGTTGATGGCCCAGGGGAGTTCGGTTCTCAGCCCGAGCCAGGTGCTCGCCGAGGTCCCGGGCATGCTGCACGACGTGCAGGTCGAGGCGACCTTCCCCGACGGTCGCAAGCTGGTTACGTTGCACCATCCGCTCGGGCACGGGCGGGCGGGGGTGGCACCGGGCGGCATACGGACGATGGACGGGACGATCACGATCAATGTGCGCCCGGATGGTGAGCGAATCGCCCTGCGCATCGAAAACACCGGCGACCGGCCGGTCCAGATCGGCTCGCATCTGCACCTGCCCGACGCCAATGCCGCGCTCGCCTTCGATCGCGCTGCGGCGCAGGGCTTCCGGCTCGACATTGCCGCTGGGACGTCGGTGCGTTTTGAACCAGGTGTTGCCCGGGACGTGACGGCGGTCAGCCTGGGGGGCGCGCGTCTTGTGCCCGGCCTGCAGATCCGGACGGCGGCGCACGATGGCTGAGCTGACGCGCGCTCAGTATGCCGCCCTGACCGGTCCGACGGTCGGTGATCAGATCCGGCTCGGCAACACCGACCTGTGGATCGAGGTCGAGCGTGACCTGACGGTCGGCGGCGACGAGGCGATCTTCGGCGGGGGCAAGTCGATCCGGGAGTCCATGCTGCAGGGGACAACGACCCGCGCCGAGGGCGCCTTGGACACGGTCATCACCAATGTCGTCCTCCTTGACCACTGGGGGATCGTGCGCGCCGATGTCGGCATCCGCGACGGCCGGGTCGTCGCGCTCGGCCATGCCGGCAACGCCGACATCGCCGACGGTATCGATTCGTTGTTGCCCATCGGCCCGGCCACGGATGTCATTGCCGGAGAGGGAAAGATCCTGACCGCGGGCGGCATCGACATGCACGTCCACTTCCTCTCCACGAGCCAGGTCCACGAAGCCCTCGCCGCCGGCCTGACCACCCTCGGTGGTGGCGGGACCGGGCCGTCGGAGGGGTCCAAGGCGACCACGGTGACACCCGGGTCGTGGCATCTCGCCTCGGTGCTGCGGGGACTGGACCATCTGCCCGTCAACCTGCTGCTGATGGGCAAGGGCAACACCGTCAGCGCAGAAGGGCTGGCCGAGCAGGCGCGCGGCGGGGCCGCGGCCTACAAGGTGCACGAGGACTGGGGATCGACGCCTGCCGCGATCGACGCAGCCCTGCGCGCCGCGGACGAGTGGGGGCTGCAAGTGGCGCTGCACAGCGACTCGCTCAACGAGGCCGGATTCGTCGAGTCGACGCTGCGGGCCATCGGCGGACGATCCATCCACGCCTTCCACACCGAAGGCGCGGGCGGCGGGCACGCTCCGGACATCATGACGATTGCCTCCCATCCCAATGTGCTGCCCGGGTCGACGAATCCGACGCTGCCGCACACGGTCAACACGGTCGCCGAGCACCTGGACATGCTCTTGGTGTGTCACCACCTCAACCCGCGGATTCCGGAGGACCTCGCCTTCGCCGAGTCGCGGATCCGGGCGACGACGATCGCGGCCGAGGACATCCTCCATGACGCCGGGGCGCTGTCGATCACCAGCTCGGATGCGCAGGCGATGGGCCGCATCGGCGAGGTCATCACGCGGACCTGGCAAGTCGCCCATGTGATGAAACATCGGCGCGGGCCGCTCTCGGCATCCGAACGCGCGGACAATGATCGGGCGCGGCGCTATATCGCGAAGTACACGATCAATCCCGCAGTGGCCCATGGCATTTCCCACCTCGTGGGCTCGGTCGAGGCAGGCAAGATGGCGGATCTGGTGTTGTGGGAGCCGGCCTTCTTCGGGGTTCGTCCGAGCGTGGTGATCAAAGCCGGCTCGATCGTCTGGGCAGCCCTGGGCGACCCGAATGCGTCGATCCCGACGCCGCAACCGGTGCTGATGCGGCCCGCCTTGGTTTCGCGGTCGGCAGCGGCGGAGTCGGTGGCCTTCGTCGCGCCGGTGGCGATCGAGGAGGATCTCGCGGGCTGGCTCGGGCTAGGTCGCACGCTGGTGCCGGTCCGCCCGACCCGCGGGGTGACCAAAAGCGACATGGTCAACAACGCGGCCCTGCCAGCCATCGCGATCGACCCTGAGACCTTCGCTATTCGCATCGACGGCGAACTGGTCATTCCAGAGCCGGCAACCGAACTCCCTCTGGCCCAACTGTATTCGTTGTTCTGACGGAGTCGGCAATGGATGGCGATGGAGTGTGGGCGATGATCGTGGACCCTGACATGGCGGGGCTGCTGATATTGGCCGACCCCCGATTGCCGGTCGGTGGGCACACCCAGTCGGGCGGGTTCGAGCCGGCGGTGCTCGGTGGCTGTGGGCTCGCGGACCTGCCGGACTATGTGGAGGTGCGATTGCGGACGGTCAGCGCCGTCGACCTCGGCACCGCCGTGGCCGCGTATGCCGCGCTCGGCGCGCCGTCGGATGGGCTGGCCGATGTGCATGCGCACTGGGCGGCACGGACACCAAGCCACGTGCAACGTCAGGCGTCGGAATCCGCCGGCTCAGGCATGCTGCGGCTGTTGCGCCGGCTCTTCCCGCACCACGTGGCCACCGCGCTCGTCAGCGAACTGCCCACGGCCCCACGACCGATCACGTATGCCGCTCTGGGCCGCGCGTTGGGTGCCTCGCCTCGCGAGGTGGGCGCAGCCTTGCTCCACGACGATGTGCAGGCCGTGACCTCAGCGGCCCTCAAACTGCTCCCGGCCGACCCCGTCGATGCGGTCGGCTGGGCATTGGCGACGCGGGGAACGCGGGCCGAGTTGCTGTCCGCCGCTCTTGCCTGCCCGGGGCGACCGGACGGCATACCGGCCCGCTCGGCACCGCAGCTAGAAATGTGGGCGCATAACCACGACCGAACGAACCGGAGGCTCTTCCGTGCCTGAATCCCCTTCTCCGACAACACAACGCGCTCTCCGCATCGGCGTTGCCGGCCCGGTGGGGACGGGCAAGACGTCGATCATCGGCGCCTTATGCCGAACGCTTGCAGAGCGCATTTCGCTCGCCGTGGTCACCAATGACATCTATACCGACGAGGATGCCCGCATGTTGCGCGCGGCGGGGGTCCTGGATCCGGACCGAATCCGTGCGGTCGAGACCGGAGCGTGCCCGCATACGGCGATCCGCGACGACGTCACGGCGGATCTGACGGCGATCGAGGAGTTGGACGCGACTTATGTCCTTGACGTCGTTCTTGTGGAGTCCGGTGGTGACAACCTGACGGCGACCTTCTCGCCGGCTCTCGTGGACGCGCAGCTCTTCGTTCTCGATGTCGCGGGGGGCGGTGACGTCGCGCGCAAAGGTGGGCCGGGGATCACCCGCGCCGACCTGCTGGTGATCAACAAGACCGACCTGGCACCGCACGTGGGGGTCGATGCAGACCTGATGGTCGCCGAGGCATCGGCTGCGCGGGACGGCAGGCCCGTGCTGGCCCTGTCGCAGCGGCAACCGGACAGCCTTGCGGCACTAGGCGATTGGCTGCTCGATGTGCTTTCGACTCATCGCGCTGGCGTGCTCGTGCCGAGTGACCCTGGGCCGATGGCGCCGCACACGCACGGCCCTGGTGAGCCTGCGCATACGCACGGCCCGGGGGAGCCGGCGCATACGCAGGGGCACGGTGGTGAACGGCACGCGCATGACCACGCGCGCTGAGCCGCGCACGACCCGTGTCGCCGTCCAGTGCCACGACGGTGACGCCCGGCTGACCTGTCACGCGGGGACCTTCTCGGCCCGGGCCACATCGGCGTCGGGAAGGCTGGTGTCGGCCGTGCTTGTGGCGACCGAAGCGTCGCTGCTGGGCGGCGATGACCTGGCGCTCGAGATCACTGTCGGGGCCGGGTGCACGGTGGCGCTGACCGATGTCGCGGCGATGGTCGCCTATGACGGGCGTGGTCTCGGCGCGTCCTGGCGGGTGTCGATCGACCTGGCCGCGGGTGCGTGCCTCGACTGGCGGTGCGAGCCGCTCGTCGTGACCGACGGCGCTCACGTGGTCCGTTCGCTCGAAGCTCGACTTGCGGGCGACGCTCGCCTCGTTGTCGACGAGACGGTGGTCCTTGGACGGACCGGCCAGGCCGGTGGGCAACTGGAGTGCTCGACCGAGGTATGGCGTGATGGCCGGCCGGTGCTGATCGAGCAGGTGACCTACGCCGGCCACGCCGAGGTGGCCGCGTCGCAGCGGTTCGTGCGCGGGCCCAGCCGCTGCGTCCGGACCCGTCTCGACACCGGAACGGGCGGGACCGCGGTGGTGGAGGCATCGCGGGCGGCCGCGGAGGCCGGGAGTGCCGGGAGCGGCCTAGATGCCGGCGATGCGGTCGTCCTCCGACTGGCCGCAGGTGGCACCGTGACCCGGTGGCTGACTCAGCCTGCCTGAGCCCGTCCTCCCGTCTCGCCGCATTTTTAGTACGATCAGAACCGTGGAAAATACACCGGCCACCGAGGGGGCGGACGCGCCGACCCTGGGGCCGCGCAGTATCGCGGTGGATCCCGTGGTCGCGACGCCGGCACAGGCCGAGGTGCTCGACCATCTCAGAACGATGCGCGCGCCCGTCACGGCCGCACAGCTCTCAGCCGAGCGCAATCTTCACCCCAACACGGTCAGAGAGCACCTCACGGCATTGGTCGACCTTGGTCTTGTCGAGCGCACCCGGCTTGCCCCCGCGGGCCGCGGCCGCCCGACCTACGGCTATCAGGTGGCCCGCGCCACCAGGGCGGACGCGACCACTGCGCTCGTCTCGGCTCTGGTCGCCCATCTGGCCGAGACCGAAGTGGAGCCCGCGCAGATTGCGGCGACCCTCGGGCGCTCGTATGCCGCCCACGCGCCTGCCGGCGATCACCTCACTGCCCGTGCTTCCCGGCTGCGCCGAACGCAGGTCGTCGTCGAGGCGATGCGAGAACTCGGCTTCGCCGCCGAGAGCGACCCGGCGGGGCGCATCGTGCGACTGCGCAATTGCCCACTGCTCGACGCGGCCCGCTCTGCCCCTGACATCGTCTGCGGCTTCCATCGCGGCCTCGCGCAAGGCCTCGCCGACGCGGCCGGCCTCGATCCCGCAGCCGTGCATCTGACGCCCTTCGCCGAAGCCGGCGCCTGCCGGCTCGATCTGACCCCGATAAAGCAGAAAGCCCCCTGAGGAGAACTCATGTCCGAGACCGCCCATCCCGACCTCGGTCTCACCGAGGCGACCCACGCCTGCGCCTGCGGCGAGCACGACGAGGACCTGCCCGAGCTCGACGCACGTGCAATCCCGCACGCCATCCGCCACGCCGCAATCTTCGGCGCCCTCGACGGCCTCGCCCCGGGCAAGGGCCTGGTCCTCATCGCGCCGCACGACCCGCTCCCACTGCTCGCCCAGATCAGCAAGCGCGACGGTGACGCGATCGATGTCACCTACCTCCAGCGTGGCCCGGACGCGTGGCGCCTGCGGATGCACCGCGTGCGCTGACCCCAGCGCGGCGCGCATGGTCGTGACCAGCACGCGCATTTAGTACGCCTAAAGCCGTGAATAAAGATCGGGCCCAGCCGGTGATCGCTCGCAGCGATCTCCGGATGGGCCTGATGCTTCCCGGCGGCATCTGCCTTCTCGCCGGCCTGTCTGCCGGCCTCCTCCTGATCGCCGACCCCGCTCCGGCGGACCCGGCGCGCCTGCCCGACGTGCACGGCGTCGTCATGGTGCTGGGTTTCCTCGGCACCCTGATCAGCCTCGAACGCGCCGTTGCGCTGCGCCAACCCCGGGCGTATGTCGAACCCGCCGCCCTCGGACTTGGCGGCATTGCGCTTGCCGCCCCACCCGTCCCCCTCGTCGTCGGCCGGAGCCTGCTGATGGTGGGCTGCGCCGTGGTGGTGGCAACCCTGGTCGCCCTCTCCGGCCGCCAGCACGACGACCCGACCGCGACCCAGATCCTCGGTGCCGCAATGGCATTCGGTGCCGCTGCCCTCTGGACCAAGCTCGATGTCGCCGACCTCCTGCCCTGGCTGGTCAGCTATATCGTCGTGACCATCGCGGCCGAACGCGTCGAGCTCGCCCGCCTCACCATGCCGCTGTGGTCGGGGCGCGTCCTCCTGCTCACGTCAGCGGCTCTCCTGCGACGACCGCCCTGCTGAAGCCAGACGCCGGCGCGCACGTGTTTGGTGCACTCCTGGTGGTGCTGGTCACCGGCCTGGCTCGCATCGAGGTAGCTCGGCAGACGATCCGGTCCACCGGGTTGCCGCGCTACTCCGCCGCGGCGCTCCTGCTCGGCTACGTCTGGCTCGCCGTCGCCGGCGTGACGTTGCTCGTCGGTGGATCACCTAGCTCGCCGGAGCGCTACGACACGGTCGTCCAGGCGACCGCTAGGCGTCGCGATCTCGATGGTCATGGCGCACGCACCCGTCATCTTTCCCGCCGTCCTGCGGCGGCCGTTGCCTTATCGCACGGCGATGTGGGCACCACTGGTTCTGCTCCAGGTCGGCCTCGCCTTTCGCATCCCGCTGGGCAACGGCTTTGGCCGGCAACGCCTTTGGGAGCTCGGCGGCATCCTGAACGTCGCCGCACTCCTGCTCTTCGTCGCGACGACCGTATGGAAGTCTGGTCACCGCCCGACGTACACGGTCCGCCGCGGCCGCACCTGACCGCGTGGCGTCGACGGCCCTATGACCGTTCTTGAGACCAAACCCGTCGAGCCCGCGACGCCGACGCGAAGCGTGTGGCCGTGGCGCGATCATCCCTCCTTCCTCTGGCTGCTCGTCGCCGGCATCGTGGTCGCTATCCGGCCACTAGTGCCGCACGCGGATTGGCTGCTCATCCACCTCGTGCTGCTCGGTGCCCTCACGCATGCGGCCATCGTCTGGAGCACCCACTTCACGCAAGCCCTCCTCAAGACCGGCCCCACGATTGATGTCCGGAGAACGCAAAGCCGCCGACTGGAACTGCTTTTCGCCGGAGTCGCCCTGGTGCTCACGGGCGTCGTCGCCGAGCGCTGGGTGCTCACCGTCACCGGCGCCATCCTGGTATCGGGCGCCGTCGTCTGGCACGCCGTCATGCTGTGGCGACGCCTGCGCGCCTCCATTGCCGTGCGCTTCCGCACGACCGTCCACTACTACCTGGCCGCAGCGACCTGCGTGCCCCTCGGCGCGACCTTCGGCGCCCTCCTGGCCCGCGGGCCCGATGACGACCTGCGCGGCCGCCTGCTCGTCGCCCACACCATGGTGATGGTCCTCGGCTGGCTCGGCCTCACCGTCACCGGCACCCTGGTGACGCTCTGGCCGACGATGCTTCGCACCCGCATGGATCCTCGGGACGAACGCCTTGCCCGACAAGGGCTGCCGATTCTCATCGGCGCCGTCATGGTCATCGTCGCCGGCGCGCTCACCGGTGTTCAACTCCTCGCAGCCGCCGGCCTACTCCTCTATCTCGCCGGCGGGGCCTGGTGGGGTCGCGCCCTCTGGCTGCCGCTGCGCCAAGCCACCGACCGAGTTCGCCCCGCTCTCCGTGGCGGCCGCCCTGATCTGGGCGCTCAGCGCGATTGGGTGGATCGCGGGAAACCTTGTCCTGCAGGATAACTGGGCCGATATCGGCGATGCTTATGGTCATCCCGCCGCCGTCCTCGCTGCTGGCTTCGCGCCGCAGGTCCTGCTCGGGGCGATGTCCTATCTCGTCCCCAGTGTCATCGGTGGCGGCCCGGCCGCGGTCCGCGCCGCCGGCCCGTGGGTCGACAAATGGGCCGTATGCCGTTTGGTCACCATCAACGGCGGCCTCGCCCTCACGCTGCTCCCGACACCACCCGCGGTCCGGGCGTTGCCTGCGGGAGTGGTGGTGGCGGCATACGGGCTGGCGCTGCCGTTGCTGGGACTCGGGATCCGCGCGAGCCTGCGGGCGCGGCGCGAGCGGCCCGACCGCCTCGCCGCCCACCGTTGCGGCACCAGGCGGATCGTCGGTCGATCTGGTCGTCTCGTCAGTTCGTCGCCGGCTGCTGCACGCTCGCCCTAGCAGTGTGCGGCGGTGTGCTCGTCGACCCTGGGGCGGCCGGCTTCCCGGTGACCAGCACCGCGCCAACTGGCCCGCAGATCGCGGCGAGCGGGCATACGACGACGGTGCGGGTGACGACCAAGGACATGCGCTTCCACCCAGACACGGTCGCTGTGCCCGCCGGCGATCGGCTCGTCATCGAGGTGGCCAATACCGACCCGGAGACCAGCCACGACCTCGTCCTCGCCAATGGCGCCAAGACACGCCGCCTGCGCCCGGGCACCTCCCAAACGCTCGACGCCGGCGTGCTGGCCGGGTCCCTCGACGGCTGGTGCTCGGTCGTCGGCCATCGCCAGATGGGCATGCGCTTCACGGTTCGCGTCATCGGCGGGTCGGCGAGCGCGCACCCGGCCAGCCCGTCTCCGACCGCCACCACCACACCGGTCGATCTCCACGGCACCCCGGGACCGGACGTCCGCGCCACCGACGCCCGCCTCGCTCCCGCCACCAAGACGACAACGCACCGGGTCACGCTGACCGTCACCGAGGCGGAACTCCAAGTCGCACCAGGCGTTTGGCAACGCCGCTGGCCCTACAACGGGACCGCTCCCGGTCCGACGCTGCGCGGCCATCTCGGCGACATTTTCGACATCACCATCGTCAACGACGCCTCGATGGGGCACTCGATCGACTTCCATGCCGGCTCGCTTGCACCGGATGAGCCGATGCGCACCATCCCGCCGGGCGCCACCCACCGCTACACCTTCACGGCCACGCACGCCGGGATCTGGATGTATCACTGCTCGACGAGGCCGATGTCGGCGCACATCGCGGCGGGCATGCACGGGGTGGTGATCATCGATCCGCCGGAACTTACGCCCGTGGACAGGGAGTACGTCCTCGTCCAGTCCGAGGTCTACCTCGGCCCCAACCATGCCCGTGGGTCGGCGTCGGAGGTGGACGCCGCCAAAGTCACCGCCGAGACGCCGGATGCAGTGGTGTTCAACGCCGTCACCGGCCAGTACGACCATCACCCCCTGACCGCCCGCATCGGCGAGCGAGTCCGCTTCTGGGTCCTCGACGCCGGCCCCAATCGGCCGACGTCCTTCCACATCGTCGGCGGGCAGTTCGACACCGTCTATGCCGAGGGGGCGTGGCTGCTGCGCGGCGCCCCGGGTCAGCCCGATGCCCCCGGAGGCGCCCAGGTCCTTGCCCTTGCCCCGGCTCAGGGCGGCTTCGTCGAACTGACCTTCCCCGAGGCCGGGCACTACCCGATCGTCAGCCACCTCATGGTCGATGCCGAGCGCGGTGCCCACGCGATCATGGCGCTCACGCCCTGACCAGGCGTGCCCGCCGCTCCAGGTCCGCGGCATAAAGCTCGGCAATCACTGCGGGCGCCGGGCGTCCTCGGAGCCGGCCGACCACCACGCGATGCGGGGCGGCGACTCCAAACCCGCGCAAGACGTCGGGCAGATCGGCGATGTCGACCAGAATGTCGACTTTCGCCTCGGCGAACTCATCCACCTGACGTCGCCGGTGCCGCCCAGGTGATGGCCGGCTACCGGGGGTTCGCGGAGTGGGTGGCCGACGACTTCGTCTTCTGGCGCGATCTCGGCTTGAGCATGGCCCGGGTCGACCCGCCCGTCGCGTGGCACGTCCCGCAGGTGCTGCCCAGCGACATCGGGCGTCCGCACACGGCACCGGTGATCATCAGCCTGACCCGCTCCTCGCATTTTCGTCGCCGCGGGCGATTCGGCAACCGGCGCCTGATCCGCCGGCGATTGTGGTTCGCCGGCGAGGCGTTTGCGGGTGCGCTTGCCCTTGTCGGTGCGCGTCCGGCGAGGCGCTCGAGCCCTGACCCGAGCCGGCGACAACCTCACCAACGGCGTCCGCGTGGGCGCCGGACTCCAGTCGATCATCGACCAGCAGCCCCGGTCGCCTCCGGCCGTCCGGTCGACCCCGCCACGGCAGCCACGGCAGCCGAGGCAGACGAGCTGCTTCGCTCGGTGTCAGCGGTGATCCCGGTCCGGGGGCCGGCTCGGTTGCTCACCGAGCAGCTCGCCGCGCTCGGAAATCACGTTGCGGAGATCGACGGCGAGATCGTGATCGCCGACAACGGGTCCCCCAGCCTGGCGACGGTGCTGCGCCCGGACCTCCCGTGCACCATTCGGGTGGTACCCGCCTTGGGTGGCCGTGGCGCGTCATACGCCCGCAATCTCGGCGCGGCTGCCGCCCGCGGCGATGTCGTGGTCTGCTGCGATGCCGACGACATCGCCGCCCCCCATTTCCTTCACGATATCGTCGGCGCCCTCCGCGCGGCGGACCTGGTCACTGGGCTCTCCGTGCGCCACCCGGGTCCGGAGCGGGCGCGGGTGAACGCGTGGCTCGGTCTCCACCACGACCACCGCGAGGACGATGCGCCCGGACTCTACGGTCGGGCCTTCGTCCACAGCTGGTCCTTGGCCGTGCGTGCCGCCACACTGCGCAAGCTCGGTGGCTTCGACGAGGCGCTCGCCCACGGCGAGGACATCGATCTCGCCCTGCTAGCCAGTGCCGAGGGATTGCGGATCGGTGTAGCGACGACGGCCCGCTTCCAGTACCGGCTGCGAACGACGCGCCGGGCGCTCCTCGTCCAGCAATATCGCTACTCCCGGTCGCTGCCCCGCGTGATCGCCAAGCACCGGCCCGCTGGCCTGACGGTGCCGCCAGGTAGCCAGCTGATGCAGGCGGTGCGCCTCGCGCGGTCCGTGTCGGCCAGCCGCATGGCGACGATCTGACCCATGCGGCGGTCCTTGCCGCCCGCCTCGCCGGCACCGCCGCCGGTGTGATCAGCGCCTACCGCCACGACCGGACATAGGGCCGGGGGCTGACCCGTCAGCGGAAGCGCGCCTGCCGTCCGAGCGTGCCGACCAACGCCTCGCGCGCAGTCGCCGATGCCGCCTCGTCCCGAGCGGCACGCACGGCGTCGAGTCGCGCGCGCACCTCAAGCCGATCAGCGGCGCCCGATGGGCCGTCGGCGGCCAGGAAGGCCGACAACTGCGCGATCCCCGCATCCGCGCGCGCGACTTCCTGAGCCTGAGCGGCGTCTAGGCGCGCGGCATACCACGGGCTGGCCAGCACTGAATCGCGCGTGAACAATGCGCGGAACTCGGGCGACTGCAGGGTCCATCCCTCCTGGGACGCTCCGCTCGCCATGATCTCCAGCAGGGCGCGCACCGGGGGGCACGCCGACGCGATCGTCCCGTCCGTGACGTAGGCCTGCGCCACCCGTTCGTGCGTGGCCGCCATCACCTCGACCGATTCGGCGAAGACGGCGAGGTCCTGGGTCTCGGGGCGCAGGATCGCTTCGGTGAAAATCGCGTCCGGATGCATGAAGATCCGGCCCAGGAAGGTGGTCGCGAACTTCGCGGTGATCCGCAGCCCCAGCCGGCTCGAGGGGACGGCGCGCCCGTCGATCTCGACATCCTCGACCGGCTCGAGATAGCCGTTCTCGGCCAGCCACGCCGCGGACCGCTCGTGCGGCTGCATCCGGGCGAAGATCTCGGGGATCAACAAGCTGACGTCGTGGTCGACGCGCGCGGTCGGACCGACGAACCCGGCGCCGGAGACCCACCCGTCATAGCCGGTCAGGGCATACGACAAGAAGGCAGAGTTGAGGTCGTAGGTCGTCGGCAGCGCGTTGAAGGGCGCCTTGGTCATTGCGCCCTCGCTGCCGGCCCCCGTCGTCGACGGGGACTTGCCGGTCATCGAGGAGATGAACTCCATGAGCAACTCGGGCAGCTCGAGATAGTGCAGGGGCGAGAAGGCGCACAGTGCCGGCACGCCCGGTTCGGGCGGGTTGTTGCGCCGCCCGGCGGCGACCACGTCCACGGCCATGGTGACTGGCGCGCTCTGCGAGAGCCCGCGGGCGAGCCGCACCGCGGTGAGTGCGGCCGCCGTCCCGCGCGGATCGGCGAGGTCGGGACGCACCTGCAGATAGCGGGGATTCTTCGACGGTTTCCCGTCGACCAGCCGCGGCCGCGCCGAGCACACAACGTATGCCGGCCGGTCACCTTCGGTGCCCGCCGCGAAGTCGGTGATCAATCGCCGCATGGGAGAAGTGAATTCGCTCAGCGAGATCGCGTCATCACGCATCGCCCGGGCGGCGTCCCGATCGAGCGGCTCGAAGTTGGACAAGAACGTTCCCGGCTGGGCGACATCCGTTTCGGCGATGCTGTCGTAGCCGGGGTGGATCGCGTCATCCGGGCGCTGAAAGAGCAAGCGTTCACAGTTCTCGACGACTTTGACCGATTCCGCGGCTGCATCGCTTGCGGCGACCACCACGGAGGCGGTGATGTCGTCCTCGGTCTGCAGCTTGAGCGCCGGCGCGAAATCCGGACGCAGGCTGAACAGGCGATAGGAGCCGTCGGTCTCAAAGCCCACACGCAACATGTCGACCAGCACCTGCTGGCCGTCCAGACGCAGCCGGTTGCCAGGCCGGCCGTTGACCCGGCTGACGGTGAAATGGCTGCGCCAATCGGCGCCCCACTCCGGCCGGTAGGCCTCTTTGATGACATAGACCAGCTCGAGCACGTGGGGCGGGATCGACTCCAGGAAGGCGTTGTGCTCCGCGCTGACCTCCGGCGACGGGGTGAGTAGCTTGATGACGCTGCCGATGCTGCGCTGCGGGCCGAGGATGGGACGGGTGTCCTTGCCATTCCAGGAGGGCGCGGCATACCGGTTCGAATAGTCGCGGCCGACGATCGCCGCGACGGCATCGAGATCGGCGTCGAAGTCGGCGACGAAAGCAGTGCCGATGGTGATGGCGTCGGCGATCGACTTCGAGATCTCTGACTTGCCACCGCCGGAGACGGTAGAAGGCTTGTGGCACACCGTGGTTCGCGCCGAGGTCCCGATGATCGTCCACTGCGCGGGGTCGGTGCGTACCTGCCGCATGACGACCCGGAAACCGCTGGGGTCGAGGTAGGTCACGTCCGCACGGAACGGAATCCGTTGCGCCACGCCCGCGAGGTCGGTCCACGTGATCGACCGGTCGGCGAGCCGGAAGCGCGCGCCGGCCTCCACCAACACCAGGTCCGGGTGGGTGAGCAGGTGCGCCGACCCGTCCGCCGCGGGCACCCACAGGTGCGGATCGCGGGCGACGATCTCGGCGACCGAGGGCGCGTCATGGGCGTGCGTGTTGACGAACTCCTGGCCCTCGTCCCAGCTCGGGAAGACCATTGCGCCACCCGAGTGCTCCTCCTCCGCGCCGCCGAAAAGGTTGGCGGAGTAAGAGATCTGCGTCTTGACTTCCTTCTTGCAGTAGCCGAAGTAGTTGTCGGCGATGATCGTGACGATCACGCCGCGCTCGTCGCGCGCGCACACCTTGAAGGCCTTGCCCCCGTTGTAGCGCTCGGCCGGATCGGTCCAACACATGCCGTCGCGGATCTGACGATCTGTCGCTTTGTCGCGGTGCGGCAGGCCGAGAGCGGCCTTGGTCGCGGACACCAGGTGGGGTGCGAGGATGACCAAGCCGGTATGCCCGGTCCAGTGCAGCGGGTCGAGCGCCGAATCGTTCTCCGGCACATAGGGATCGCCGGCATTGCCGAAGATGCCTTCGACGAAGTCGAGATTGGCGACCATGCTGCCGGGCACGATGAACCGGGTCTCCATCCGCCGCTCCCGCGTCCGGCCCGGCACGCCGACGACGACCAGCGGACGCAGCAACAGCGAGACAAAGCACGCCGCCCGCTCCGGCTGCGCGGACGTGATCGGCAACTCCAGCAAGGCTTTTGGGGGCGATAGCGCGGCGCGGAGAAGGAGCGCGAAGGTCTCCCGCGGCACCGCGAGCTTGTCGTCCGGTATGGGCAACCCGCCTTCGGCGAGGTGGAAGACCCCCGCAGTGGTGCGCCGGTCGTTGCGCGGGTTGTGGAGCACACCGTTGGCGAGCCGATAGCTCGTGATCAACTCCGATGCATAGTGATCGGTGTCGACCGGCAGGCTCAGTGTCCGCGCCAGCCCGGGCAGGTCGAGGGCCAAGGTGCGGCGAGGCAAGTGGGGGATGTCCGGCAGGCCGGCCAGGTAGTCATCGAGAAAGCTCTGCACCCGCTCGTCCACCGGGGGCAGCCGGTCGGCCAGACGCCGGCTCAGTTCGCGCTGGCGTTCCAGGAGCGGCCCGACCAGGGCCTCGTCGTCGCCGCCACCCTGCACCCGCGGTAGGCCGAGGAGAGCCAACCGGAGGTTGACCGCCGCCAGGGCCTGAGAGACCGTAAGCGCGGAGGTGCCAGCAGGGACGGGACCGGACTCGGTGGCAGTCATAGTGTCCATTGTCCCGTTGTGAAAACGCTTACACCAGCGAGGCGGACCTTCCTCGCGTGAACTTTGGGTGACATTGCTCTCACGCCGCGCGCGTTGGCGGCGAGGCATCGGGGTGCGACGATGAGGCGGTGAAGTCCGCCGAGGCGCGCGAGATGGCCTACGTCTCGGGTGTCGCGTTGGCTCACCTGACGCGGATGGTGCGGGGCGCTCACGCCGCCGTGAGTTCGGCCGCCAGCGATGCCGTGAGCGTTCTGGTGGGGCCGCTGGCGGGGCCGGGGTTCGTCCTGGCCGACGTCGTGGCCGGTGGCGTCTACGCCGCAGCCGGCCTGGGCCTGCGTGCCGGCGCGGCCCTCGCCGGCGCGGTGGCCGCGGAGCGGATGCGCGCGGGCGACGACCAGCGACGCAGCCTCCACGATGCCTCGAAAGCCCCCCATGTCCTGGCCGTCGGCCACGCCCTCTGGGGCGAGGGCTTCGGTGGAGCTCCCACCCTCACGCCGGCGATGCACGTGCGGCGCGGCGGGCGCGCGGTGCCGCTGACGACCGCTGGGGTGCGGGCGGCATACGGGCCGGTGACGGGGCAGGTGGCCGTTTTCGTGCACGGGTGGGGCGAGACCGATCGGTGCTGGCGGTATGCCGCGACCAAACGCGAGCCGTATGCCGATCGGCTGGCCGCCGACCTCGGCCTGACTCCCGTGCTCGTCCGCTACAACAGCGGGCTGCGGATCAGCGCGAATGGGCGCGCGCTCGATGCGGTGCTGGCCGAGCTGGTCGCGGGCTGGCCCGTCGCGGTGGATCGGATCGTGCTGATCGGGCACTCCATGGGTGGGTTGGTCATCCACTCGGCGCTGGCCCAGGCCGGCGGCGCCTGGGCGGATCTGGTCACCGACACCGTCACGCTGGGGACGCCGCACCACGGGGCGCCGCTGGCGCGCGGCGTCCAGCGCGCCGACGCGGCGCTCGCGACGACGACGCGGGGGCGATGGGCCGCGGATCTGTTGGGGACTCGCACGGGTGGCGTGCGCGATCTCGAACACGGCAATGTCGTCGCCGCGGACTGGTCGGGCCGGCCGCCCGACGGGGGCGACCATCGCACCCATCCAGCTGCCCGCGCGCAAGTCCGTCACCATGCGGTCGTGGCCGTGGCTCCAGGATTCTCGGGCGCGTTCGGTGCGCGCGTGGGCGATCTGGTGGTTCCCGTCGCATCTGCCGAACACGTCGAGATGCATTCCGTCGCAAGTCGATTCGCGGGAGAACAGGTGGAAATGGTGCGCGGTGTGACACACCTCGGCCTGGTCAACGACGAAAGGGTGTATGCCGCACTCACTCGGTGGTTGTCGGCGCCCTGTGCCATCCTTGACGGCGCACCACAACCGCCTGGGGAGGCACCACCGCCATGCACACACCACGACGACGCACGCTCCTGACCGCCTCAGCGGCGACCCTGCTCGCGGGTAACGCGGCATCGCTCGCGACGGCCGCGGAGGGTGCGGCACCCGCCCGGGCGGGTGGGCCGGCATACCAGGGACAGGTGATGGGCGGCGCGTTCGCGGACATGTATCCCGTGGATATCGCGAGCACCGGCTCCTACTACTACGTCATCGATCCGGGCAACTACCAGATCGAACGCGTCGTCCGGTCGAGCGGCACGATCGACAAGCGCACCCCGCGCGGCGGTGGCGCGGGCACCGACGAGCTCGCCGCCGCGCGAGCGCTCGCGGTCGACAGCGCCGGCAGCGTCTATGTCGCCGACACCCCGAACAACCGGGTCGTGACGTATGACGCGGGGCTGGCGCGCACCGGCGGCTGGGGGAAGAAGGGCAGTGGCGTCGGCGACTTCACCGCCATCTACGGCGTGGCGATCGGACCGGGGCTGACGACCACCGGTGCGTCCGCGGAGGTGGTCTACACCATCGACGGCGACCGGGTGCAGCGCTTCACCCGGGACGGCAAGGACCCCAAGGTCTTCGCGACCGGCTTCAACCAGCCCCGGCAGATCGAGGTCAACAAGGCCAGTGGCGATGTCTATGTCGTCAATGCACGGGACCGCAAGATCGTCGGCTTCGACAAATTCGGCGTCCAGAAGTTCGAGTTCGGCAATGGTGTCGGGTCCGGTCCGGGTCAGTTCCAGGGCGATCCGCGCGGGATCACGGCCACGGCGACCGGATCGCTGATCTTCGTCACCGACGACGGCAATCGGCGCGTGCAGGTCTGGGGGCGTGGCTCCGACGGCACGTACACCTATCGCTACGCGATCGGGTCGCCGACGACCACGGTCTTCACCGATCCGCGTGGTTTGGACATGACCCCCGACGGGAAGCTCGTCGTCACCGACGAGTGGGACTACTCCCTCAAGGAGTTCACGGTCACCTCGACGAGCGCGAAGCAGACGCGGCGGCTCTTCGGGCACGCGGCCGGCCTGCCCGGGGCCAACTGCCCGCGCGGCCTCGCGGCCGACAAGACCGGGCATCTGTTCACCAGTGACTGGTGGAATCAACGCATCGTGCGCACCAGCCTCACCGGCGCCAGCGCGATGTCCTGGGGCAAGCGGGGCACGCGCAATGATCCCGGATCGCTGAACTTCGCGTGGGGCGTGGCGGTCCAGCCGAGCACCGGGCGGGTCTTCGTCGCCAACCGGGAGTCGCACGAGATCACCGTCTTTGACAATGCAGCGGGCAACCACAAGTGGCTGACCAAGTGGGGCTCACGCGGCTCGGTGTCCGCGGGCACGCAGCTGACGTTCCCGCAGGGGCTGACCTTCGCTGCGGACGGGACCTTGTACGTCGTCGACACCGGCAACGGCCGGGTCAAGCAGTTCCGGGTCGATGCGGCCGGCAATGGTGCGTGGGTGCGGACGATCGGCAATGGCGTCGGCGCCGCGGTCGGGCAGTTCAGCATGCCGACCGGCATCTCGGTCGGTGCGGACGGCGCGATCTGGGTGGCCGACACCCGCAACAGCCGGGTTCAGGTCTTCCGGGGTGGGTCGTGGACGGCATACGGCACGCCAACCGGGTCGACGAAGGCCTTCAATGTGCCCTGGGGCGTGACCGTGGCGCCCGACGGCTATGTCTGGGTGGCCGACACCGGCCGCAAGCGTCTGGTGCGCATGAGCGCGACGGGTGCCTTCAGCTATGAGGTGACCGGGGCGTCCGCGGGGACCGCCGACTTCGGTGGGCCGTTCCAGGTGCTTTTCACCTCTGCGACGACGATGTATGTCTCCGACACCTGGGGCAACCGGGTGATCAAACTCGGCTGGTAGCCCGGTCGCCTGAGGGTTGTCGGTGGCGCCTACTACGGTGAGGAACGGCATACCGGAATGGCAAAGGAGTCATCGATGACCACGGCAGCGGTGTTGGCAACGGGCTTGGCGTTCGGCGAGGGGCCGAGATGGCGTGACGGTCGGCTGTGGTTCAGCGATTTCTACCGGCACGCGGTTTTCACCCTCGGCATGGACGGCGTGGAGACCAAGGTCGTCGATGTGCCGGGGCAGCCATCGGGGTTGGGGTGGCTGCCCGACGGGCGCCTGCTCGTCGTCAGCATGCTGGATAAGAAGGTCATGCGGCTGGAGCCCGACGGCGCGCTCGTCGAGCATGCCGACCTGACGGAGTTGGCCGACTTCCACGCCAACGACCTGATCACCGATAACTTAGGCCGGTCGTTCGTCGGCAACTTCGGTTATGACCTGCACCACGACATGGCCGAGCGCGATGTGCCGACGATCCTGGGTGACGAGTCTGCCGGGTCGACGACGCTCGCGCGGGTCGAGGTCGACGGCTCCGTACACGTGGCCGCCGAGCACGTCCGCTTCCCCAACGGCATGGCGCTGATCGACGACGGTCGCACGCTGATTCTCGCCGAGACCTTGCGCTTGCAGTTGACCGCCTTCGACGTCGCGTCGGATGGGACGTTGAGCAACCGGCGCGTATGGGCCTCGACCGCTCCGCAGATGGTCGCGCCGGATGGCATCTGCGCCGACCCTGAGGGCGGCATCTGGGTCGCCGCCGCGCTGGGCAACGCCGTCGTGCGCTATGCCGAGGGCGGCGAGGTCACCGGCCAGGTCGAGACCAGCCAGATCGCGTATGCCTGCGCCCTCGGCGGCCCTGACGGCCGGACCCTCTTCGCCATGACCGCGCCCTCGAGCGAGCCGTCCGTCGTGGACGGTCACCGGTTGGGATGCATCGAGATCGCCACCGTCTAGGAGGATAGATGAGCAGTCGCAAACCCGGCGAACCGCTCGCGCGCAATGCGGCGAGTCTGGTCGCCGAAGCCGATGCCAAAGTCGAGACGCTGGCCCTCGCGGATGCCGTGGGCCTGCTCGATGACCCGGGCGTCCTTTTCGTCGACATCCGCGATCCGCGCGAGCGGGAGCGACTCGGCACCATCCCGGGGGCGCTGTCGGCGCCCCGCGGGATGCTGGAGTTCTGGGTCGACCCCGAGTCGCCGTATTACAAGCCTGAGCTCGACGACGGGCGCCGACTGGTGCTCTATTGCGGTTCGGCCTGGCGCTCGGCGCTGGCGACCGCAACGCTGACCGAGATGGGTCGCGAGGACGTCACCCACCTCGCGGGCGGGTTCAGCGCCTGGCAGGCGGCCGGTCACCCGCTCGAGGCAGTCGGGCGCCGACAGGCAGCCAACCGGCCACCCGCGCCCGGCGTCTAGGGTTTCGAGAGCCCGCTGGGCCCGCCACACAAAGGAGCAGGGGAAATGCGCGCGCGAGTTCGTTCGGTCTGGCTGGCAATTGTCGGGGTCGCCGCCCTTCTGGTGGGGGGTGCCGCGCCGGGCTTCACGGCCGCCCCGCCCACGGCATCCGGGGCGTCGAATGCCCGGCAGGAGGTGCCTGCGCGGCTGGTCCGGTTGACCGGGGACCCGGCGCCCGGTGTCAAAGGCGAGGCTGCTCGCGGGCGGCCGGACACGGCATACGTGCTCGTGGGTGGGCAACGCATCCCGGTGGCATTGACGCTGATCCGCGGGGTGCCGACCGGGGCCGTCCTGGCGCGGTTGTCCGCGCCCGTCGGTGGTGACGATGCGGCGATCGGTGCGGCGCTTGCGCGCGGCACGGTCGCGGTGGCCTCGGTGCGCGTCGATCCCGGGGAGCGGCACGGCACCGATCTCGGCGAACACCACGTGCTCGTCGTTCCCGTCTACTGGGAGTCATCGACCACCGACGCGGGGGAGTTGGCCCGCAGCTTCGGGGCGATGGCGGACTACTACAAACGCAACACGAACGCCAAGATCACCCTGGCGACCGCGACGATCATGGCGCCGCAGAAGATCACACTGACGACGACGCAAAGGGACGAGTGCGACTACACCGCGATCGAGTCGAAGGTGCGCACTATCACCGGCACCACGCCGCACGATCGCTTCCACCACATCGTCGCGGTGATGGAGAATCTCCCGTCCTGCTGGTGGGGTGGGCTTGCGACCCTCGGCCCCTCCGCCACCGGCGACGGATTCATCTGGGTCAACGGCTATCCACTCGCCTCGTTGCTGGCCCACGAAATGGGTCACAACTTGGACCTGACGCACAGCGGCGCGCTGTGGTGCTTCGACTCGCGGGGCAAGCGGGTCCCGCTGTCCGACACCTGCCGGTCGACCACCTATGACGACGCCTGGGATGTCATGGGTAATCAGCCGTACGGTTTCGGTGCCATCGGCGCCTTCAACCTCGACCGGCTCGGCGTCTTGGGCGTGGGCGATCGTGTCGTGGTCCCGGGCAGCGCGACTGTGACCCTCAAGCCGCTCGAGGCCGGCGTAGGGCTGCGATCAGTGGCGTTCATCGACGGTAACGCCCGCTACGAGATCGAGTACCGGATCGCCGCCGGCGACGACCGGTATATCGACGCCGCCACGTATGTCGACGGCTCAGGTGTCCGTCGGACCCGACCGGGTGGCGGGGTGATCATCCGGCGCTACGGCCTGGGCTGGGATAACGACGATCAGGAGTTCGACGTGGTCGACTTCCATCCGCTCGCCACTGAGGAGACCTACGACCGACACCCAGGTCTCGAGGCCGGTGAGTCCTTCACGTGGCCGGGTTCGCGGCGCGCGATCCGCGTGGAGTCGACGTCGTCCGCTGGCGCAGTCATCACCATCTCGCGTCCACATGGCGATGTCGTGCGGTGGTATGGCGCGGACCGCTACAGCACCTCACTGACCATTGCGCAGAACGCCTTCGGCGGCAGCGGAAGCGACCTATTCCTCGCCAGCGGCAACGTCTTCACCGACGCGTTGAGCGGGGCCGGTGTGGCCGGCCGGGCGGGCAGCCCCCTCTTGCTCACTCCGCGCGACGACCTACCCATCGACATGCTCCAGGTCGTCTTCGACACGAAGCCGCCGCTGGCCACCATCCTCGGTGGGCCGGCGAGCGTCGGAACCTGGGCCGAATCGCTCCTGGAGAGTCAGGTGGCGAAGGTCCGCCGCCTCGCTGGAGCCGACCGCTACGAAGCGAGCGCGGCCATCTCGCAGGCAAGTTTCACCCCGGGCGTCGACGTCGCCTATGTCGCCTCCGGTCTCGTCTTTCCCGATGCTCTCTCGGGGGCTCCGGTCTCGGGTCTCCGGGGTGGTCCCATGTTGCTGACCCGTCCCGATGCGCTCCCGGATGCCATCGCGAGCGAGTTGCGCCGGGTGCAGCCGAAATCCGTTGTGGTGCTGGGCGGGCCCGCATCGATCAACGACGCGGTGCTGGGCCAGATCGCGGCAGCTGCGGGGGTGACTCCGTCACGGATCAGCGGCGCCGACCGCTACGAGGTCTCGGCCGCCGTCTCCGCGGCGAACTTCCCCGCAGGCACCGACACCGTTTTCATCGCCTCGGGCGCGATCTTCACCGACGCTCTCTCGGGTGCACCGGCCGCTGTCGTGCACAAGGGCCCGATGCTGCTGGTCACCAGCAGCCGGATCCCGGACGCCATCCGCGCCGAGCTGACGCGCCTGAAGCCACGCACCATCGTCATCCTGGGCGGACCCCATAGCGTCGGCTCCGGCGTGGCGACGGCCCTGCAGGCCTACCTGCGCTCGTGAGCGTTCGCACGGCGGCGTACCCCGGGTCTGTTCGCCGAGCGTGTCAGTCAGGTGAGGTAGGCGGCCCGGTTGTGAACCGCATCACATTCGGGGGCGATCGGGTAACGATTTCATCACGCACGGCGTCGATAGTGGGACCGCCGCTTCGACCTTCGAAACCGATCTCTGAACTCTTCTATGCCTGATGCCACCGACACCCTGATCCGACCTCAAGGCAATGACGCCGCTTCCGACTCCGACACTCCCGATAAGACTCCCGGCTATCTCGGCCTGTCCTTGACCCAGATCCTTGGTGGTGCGCTGGCCGCCGTCAGCGCTGCCGCCCTCGGTGCGCGGCTCGGCCTGGCCGGAACCCTGAGCGGCGCGGCGATCGGCAGCATGGTCTCCGCCGTCGCCGCGGCGGCCTACACCGAGTCGCTGCGGCGCACTCGCACGGTGATCCGCACGCGCACGCTCACCGCGGTCGCCGGTGCGCGAACCGGCGCTGTGGTCGCCGATGCCGAAACGGACGAGGACGGATCGCCGCTCCTGACGCGGGCGGGCGACCGAGAATGGCGCCCGACCCGCGCCGGCGACCGGGCGCTCGGACGACGGATCGCGCTCGGCGCGGCGGCCCTCTTCGCCGGCGTGTTAGTGCTGATCACCGGCATCGAGCTAGGGATGGGCCGCGCCCTGGACGGTCAGTCCGGGACCACGGTGCGCCAAGTGGTGGAGAAGGCCGGCACCGGCAAGGCCGGGAGCACGAAGCCCGTCGTGCCCTCCTCGTCCTCGACCTCGGACTCGCCGGCGAGCAGCCCTTCGGACTCGCCGACCAGCCAGACTCCGGGGACCTCGACGGACACCCCGACCACGTCCACCGATACGCCGACGACCTCGACGGACACGCCGACGACGTCCACCGAGGCGCCCAGCACGCCGACCGACCCGGGCACCCCGGATGCCACGAGCACCGACGCCGCCACACCCAATGTCGAGGGCGGCCTCGACCCCCTCTCGGACCCCTCGCCCGCGCTCCCGTAGCCCTCGGTCCTCGGCGGGCGGGTTTACTCGGACTCGCCGGGAGCCGCGCGCAGCTGGTCAGACGCCAAACCGTCGCCCAGGACCGACGGGTCCGCAGCCCAGCGCAGACTGGCCCCGCCGCTGTGGCGGGCATCGGCCAAGGCGGCACCCAGGAAGCGGTAGGTCCACTCCTGCGCCAACGCCCGGGTTTCGGCAAAGATGACCGGCACGCTCGGGAAGTGCACCTGGCACTCGGCGAGCATCTCGGCGACAAGCGCCGGCCGGACGTGGGTCAGCTTGAAGATCTGCGAATACCGGTCCTCGACCACCACCGCGGCGTGCGGCACGGTCACCAGCTCGCTCAGCACCGCCCGCAGCTGGCCACTGCTGAGGCTCCTGACCAGGTCGTCAACACCTTTACGCTCGACGACCGCGACCAGTTCGCTGTCCAGTTCCACGCCATAGTCGCCGACGCGCAAGGCCCGCTTGACGACGCTCGCCTGCTGATGGCTGAATTTCCACCCATACCGCTCGCGGCTATCGACGACGATCTCCAGATCGCCTAGGCCGGACGCCCGCGCGGTTGGCAGGTCCACCGCGGGCTTGGCCGTCTTAGTGGTCCGCGGCGATTGCCAGAACACCATTTCGCGCCCGCGCGCCCGCGCGATCACGAACTGTGAGCGGTTCTCCCGTGACCGCTCCAGCACCAGATCGATCGAGGCGCCCCGCCGCACGCAGGAGCGCACGGGGAGCGCCTCGATGATCTCGGCGTCCGGCGGCCAGTCATCCCCGCCGCGGAAACAGAACACCTTGCTCGTCCGGGGCCACGTTTCCCGGGCCCGCAGGACGATGCCGTCGCCCAGGGGGATCCGCAGCAGGTAGGGCAGCGAGGACTCGGTGTCCGGGTTGCGCGCGATGAGGAAGTCGGCCAACTCGCTCAGCCGGACGTGGGGGGCGTGCCCGTCCCGCTGCCCGACCCGGGCGGTGGTGGCGGCGTGCCGTACCCGGACGGCGGGGGTGGAGGCGCGGTGGGGTAGTTCGCCGGAGGCGGCGGGGTGCCGTAGGTGGGCGGACCGGCATACGGCTGGCTGGCATCACTCGACTGCCCGTATGACGGCTGCCCACCGTAGGTCTGCTGACCCCCGTACGTCTGCTGACCCCCGTAGGTCTGCTGACCCCCGTAGGTCTGCTGACCCCCGAAGGGCGGCTGGCCCCCGTACGGCGGCTGCCCGCCGTACGGCGGCTGCCCGCCGTAGACCGCCTCGCGGCGTTCGCGACCTGAGCGCACCATCTTCACGATGCCGACGATCGTCAGCACGACGCCGAGCAGACCGAAGAGCGTGGCGATGATGAAGGCGCCGACGATGACGCCGATGGTCTTGCCGCCGACCTTGGCGGCCGTGTCGCCGGTCAGCAACTTCGCCGGATTCGACCCGCACGTGACCGTGTAGGTGCCGGCTGTCGAGGAGGTGTAGGAGCCGCCGCTTTCGTACTGGCGGCCGTCGAAGGCGGCGCGGAAGGCCGGGCCGCTCGCCTCCATGCCGATCGTCGCGCCGTCACTCCCGAGGACCACACAGGCCTGGCTCGGCTGGCCGGTCTGACTCTCGAAGCTGGTGCCCGTCGCCGCGCCCACGTCGACCATAATCACCATGGTCGAGTTCGCTCCGAGTTCGACCGTGCCGCCGGGCGGCGTGGTCGGAACCTCCCGGACGGTGTTGAGCAGGCCCTTGCTGCCATAGGCGACGCCCCCGAAGAAGATCCCCGGCGCAAGCACGAACATGCAGATCAGGCCAAGAATGAGCGGCAGGACCCCGCGTCTCTTGGGTGGCATTGCTTTCCCCCTCGATTCCGGCGACGACGTGCCGCTCTGTCGCCATTCAACCGTACGGGTATCGTCCCCTGCGAGGGCGCAGGGCCCTCGACCGGACCCACACGTCCGGACCGCACATCCGCAGGGGAGTTTCACCGATGAAGTCCACCCGCACGCGCGCCATCGTCGTCACCGCGACGATGGCGCTGACGCTGTCCGCCGCCGCCGCGCCGACGTTTGCCGCGTCGTCGCCCGCCGCGTCGTCGCGCGCCGCGTCGTCGGCCGCCCAGAAGTACACCTACGACTTCCGCACCGGGGCGACGACCGACCCGCAGGCGGCGCCGATCGTCAAGAAACTCCTCGCCGCCCTGCCGAAGGACTGGCAAGCCCGCCGGGCGGCCTTCCTCGCCAAGACCGGCGCCGAGCCGGGCCCGGTCGGCCGGTCGATCGAGGCGCAACTGACTGGTGCCAAGTGCGAGCCCACGACGCTCAACGCCTATGTCGAGAAGATCACCGCCGGAATCCCGCTGCCGCGTCTCTTCGTTCTCGCGCTCGTCGGTGCCTTCGACTACCCGACCTATGACGCTCTGATCTATGGATCGCGCACCGACGCCGACTACTCCCTCACGCCCGGCACGACGGGCAAGGTCCGCTACACCACCAGCGTCGCCCGCGGCTTCTGGGACATCAAGTCCGGCGACATCGCGGTCATGGGGATGCACAGCAATATGGTCGTGGACCGGGCTCGCGTGATCCGGACCGTCCAGACCATCTTCGGCGTCTCGGCGGCCGACGCCGCGCAGTTCGCCGACCTGATCATCCCCCTGATCCTCGACACCAAGCAGCTGCGCGACGGCAACAACCCGATGTTCAGCCTCAACGCCTTTGCCTTCACGGCAGAAGGCCAGGCCGGCCTGGAGGGCATCGGTGACCGCATCGTCATGGGTGAGGGCATGATCAAGGCCTTGCGCGACACCGGCAACATCGAGGTCGGCCCGCAGATGGTGCTCTCGCACGAGTACGGCCACCACGTGCAGTTCGAGAACCACGCCTACCCGGCGCAGACTTCGCCGGAGAACACGCGAATGATGGAGCTGATGGCGGACGCCTATGGCGCCTACCTCGACTCGCACCGGGAAGGCCTGAACTTC
Source organism: Nostocoides vanveenii (assembly GCF_039531165.1). NCBI lineage: Bacteria > Bacillati > Actinomycetota > Actinomycetes > Micrococcales > Intrasporangiaceae > Nostocoides > Nostocoides vanveenii. The sequence continues at coordinate 31,760 of NZ_BAAAPN010000021.1, forward strand.
AACGCCGAGCGGGTCAACGGCGCCATCGCCCTCGCTCACCTCGTCGGTGACTGTGCCGTCAACAACCCAGGGCACCACGGGACGCCGAGCCAGCGCGCGGCGGCGGCTTCCTGGGGCGCCTCGCTCGCGAAGTCGAACGGCACCACGGTCCTGCCGTCCAAGCAGGTCCAGGCGCTCTTCCTCAAGGCGCTGCCCGCAATCCTCAAGCACTGAGTTTCGCCCCCGCGCCGCCGCCCCGGAGACTCAACTCCGGGGCGGCAGCCGATGTCCGGCCCCAGCAGCGGAAATGGCAAGGTTGTCCTTATGCGGTCCTATTGCGCGATCTATGTCGACGCCGGCTACCTCCTGGCGTCGGCCGCCACGCGCGTCACCGGAACCTCGCTGCGGCGCGGTGTCCAGGTGGACCACACCGCCTTGATCCAGGGCCTGATCGCCCAGGCCGAAGCCGAGTCCGGTATGCCGCTGCTGCGCGTCAACTGGTACGACTCCGGCGGCCGCCCCGGCGGTATGCCCGATTTCCACCAGGACGACATCGGCCTCCTCCCGCGGGTCAAGCTCCGGCTCGGCCGGCTCTCGCACACCGGGGAGCAGAAGGGTGTCGACCTGCGGATGGGCCTGGACCTGGCCACCTATGCCCGCAACCGGGTCGTCGATGTCATCTATCTCGTCTCCGGCGACGACGACCTGACCGAGGCCGTCGAGGAAGCGCAATTCCACGGCCTGCAGGTCATCATCATGGCCGTGCCGGGGCCGGCCGGTCGTCCGCACGCGGTCGCCCGCAATCTCCAGCGCGAGGCCGATGGCGTCATCCTCATCGAACCCGAGGTCGTCGACGCTTCGGTGCGCCCCGCAACCATCCCGGCCGCGCTCATCCCCGGCTCGGCCGAGCCAGCGGCCGCCGACACCCCCGCCGCCGATGACGCGGTCGCGGCCCCCGATGGCACGACCACGACCGATACCCCGATCGGAGCCCCGGGGGCGGCACGCCCCGCTGACGCCGGGCCGGCCGAAGACCAGCTGACCCCAGCGGGGGGCAAGCCCGCCGCGGGGGGTGGCCCTGGCGGCATACCGCAGTCTCCGGCCGGTATGCCCGGTCCTCGCCCGCCTGCCGAACCCACCCGCGCGCCGGCCCCGCCCGCCGAGCTGCCGGTGCGCGCGCCCGCCGCGGCGAGTAATGCGCCCACCCCGGCGGTTCTTGCGGGTCGCAAGGCATCCGGGATTGTGGTGCCGCGCAACGGCGCACCCACCCCGACCTGGTCGACGACGACCGGGGAGCCCGCGCGATTCGACGACGAGGCCGGCGAGATCACCGAGGACCTCATCGACGCCGTGGTTCGGCAAGTCGTGACGTCGTGGTGTGCCACGGCGACACCCGAGGCCCTGATCAGCTTGCGGCGCGGCGAGCCCTTCATCCCCGGTGACCTGGACCGAACTCTGCTGCTCGACCTGTCCAGCCGCAGCGGCGTCTACGACATCGACGACGAATCGCGGCACGCTCTGCGTGAAACCTTCTGGGGGTGGATCAACCGGCTCAAGCTGAGCTGACCCGAAGGGTTCTCCGATCCGTCACCTCGATGCACTAGCGTCCCGCCCATGAGCAGGAGCGGATCCCGGCATCGCGTGCGCAAGATCCTGGCTGCCCTGCTCGGACTGGTCCTGATCGCCTTGGTCGCGGGCTACTGGTACGAACGTCCGCTGCTCCTGACCGGCACCGGGTATGCCGCACACAACGCCTGCGCCGTCACCAAGGTGGCTGGGCGCACCAACCCGGCGGTCGACCTGCCGCCCAACCCCCTGGTCCCCTATCTGCGCGAGTCCAGCAGCGGCGACGAATTGACCGGGAGCATTCTGGGCGCGCTGGCCAAGCAGCGGGCCTGGTTCACCCCCGACTTCGGCTGCACCCTGGCGCAGGACGCACCGGACTTCGGCAACGGCAGCCAGGTCAGTGATCTGGCCAATCCCTTTGTGCGCGCCTCGGTTCCGCCCCCCTCGGCCGCAATTGCGGCGGCCTTGGCTCAGGCCTTCGGCGATGAAATGCCCGCGGCCGACAAGGCGACGCTCGGCACCCGAGCCGTCGTCGTCGTGCAGAACGGCAAGCTCGTCGCGGAGCGCTACGCCGACGGTTTCACGGCGACGACGCCGCAGCTGGGCTGGTCGATGGCCAAGAGCGTCACCAACCTGCTCGTCGGGATGCTCGCGGCGGACGGCAATATCGCCGTCACGGACGACCACCTGCGCCCGGAGTGGAAGGGCAAGAAGGCCGACATCACCGTCGACCAACTGATGCGGATGACCAGCGGCCTGGAGTGGGACGAGACCTATGCCCTCGGCACGCCGGTCACGCAAATGCTCTATCGCGAACCCGATATGGCGAGCTATGCCGCCGGCCTGCCCCTGAAACACGACCCCGGCACCTATCTGCGGTATTCGAGCGGCAGCACCAACATCCTGTGCTCAGTGCTCGGCGACCGCACGAATGTCGGCGCGGACCTGCCGCGACGCGTGCTCTTCGCCAAGCTCGGCCTGGTCTCGGCCACCTGGGAGCCGGACGCGTCCGGCACCCCCGTATGCAGCTCCTATCTGTGGGCGACGCCGCGCGACTGGGCGACCATCGGGCAGTTCGCGCTGCAGGACGGGGCCTGGCACAGCGAACAACTGCTCCCCGTTGGCTGGATGGCGCAGTCGACGAAGGTGAAGAAGGTCGCCACCTCCGAAGAGCCCGGGTATGCCGCGGGCTGGTGGACCAACAAGGACCAGAACGGCGCGGCCGTCGAACCCACACTGCCCGCCGACACCTTTTGGATGCAAGGCCATGACGGTCAGCGGGTATTCGTCGTGCCATCGGCCAAGTTGGTCGTCGTCCGGCTCGGTTTCTCGCCCGAGGTCGAGGCCGCGGACCTGCGCACGGTCCCGCTCGTGGCAGCGCTGATCGCCGCGCTGCCCCCGGCCTCCTGACCACGCGCTGCGACCGACCGCTCTCGGCGTCGTGACTGGCGCCGTCCGAGCCCGCATGCCGTGCCCCCCGCCTGGCAGGCTGGGGGCATGCGCGCCGAGGAGTTGCTCGAACAGGTCCCGATCGTCCATCGCGAGACCACCGGCGCCGAGGCCGCGCGCGTCGTGGCCGAGTTCCGCCTGACCGGCCTCGTGGTGGCGGATGACCAGGATGCGCCGATCGCGGTCATCCCCGGAACCCAGCTGCTCTCCGTCGTGCTGCCGCAATACGTCCGCGACGACCCCAAGCTCGCTCACGCCTTCGACGAGCGAGCGGCGGACGACTTGTGCCGGAAGCTGAACACCGTCACTATCGGCGAGCTCCTGGACGCCAAGCGCCTCAAGGCGGCTCAGGTGCCGTCGGTCCTGCCCGAGGACACCCTCATCGAGATCGCCACCGTCATGGACCAGGGCCACTATCCCGTCGTGCTGGTCCGCGAGCGCGACCAAAGCTACCGGGGCGTGGTCACCATGTCGCGTGTCTTGGCAGCCATCGCGACCGCCGCCGGGCAGGACAGCGATCTCGTGCGCCGCCGCCTGCAGCGCGACATCATCGAGCGGGGGCGCTCTGGTGTCCTCACCCAGCCCGATCCGCCCGAACCGGCGGCGGCCGGCGCCTCGGATGCGCCCGTCGTGGGGGACTGATGCACCCGGCCGCGTGGCTGGCGCTGGTGGTCTTCGCGCTGGCATACGTTGTGATCGCGAGCGAGAAGCTGAACCGCGCCGCCGTCGCGCTCACCGGCGGGGCCGCGATGGTGGTGATCGGGGCGACTCGCGGTGACGCGATGTTCTTCTCGCCCGAGACCGGCATCGACTGGAATGTCATCTTCTTGCTCTTCGGCATGATGATCCTCGTCGGCATCCTCAAACAGACCGGCGTCTTCGAGTTCGTCGCGATCTGGTCGGCGCAGCGGGCGCGTGCCCGTCCCTTCCGGATGATGGTGATGCTGGTCTTGATCACCGCGCTCGCATCGGCTCTGCTCGACAATGTCACTACGGTCCTGCTAATCGCGCCCGTGACCCTGCTCCTGTGCGACCGGATGGGACTGGCACCGATTCCGTTCTTGCTGGCGGAGGCTATGGCCAGCAATATCGGCGGCACCGCAACCCTGATCGGTGACCCGCCGAATATCATCATCGCCAGCCGGGCCGGGTTGTCCTTCAACGACTTTCTGACCCACCTTGCCCCGATCGTCGTCGTCCTGGTCGCTGTCTTCGTTGGCTTGTGCTGGCTGCTGTGGGGCCGGCATTTCACCCACGATCCTGAGCGCGCAGCGGCCGTGCTGGCGCTGACGCCCCGCGAGACGATCACCAACCGGCGGCTGCTGTGGCAGATGCTCGCCATCCTCGCCCTCGTCCTGCTCGGCTTCCTGACGCATTCACTCACCCACCTTGAGCCCTCGGTGATCGCCCTGATCGGCGCCGGCCTGGCGATCGTCGTCTCGCGCCTCGACCCCGAGGACTATCTCCAGGACGTCGAGTGGGAGACGCTGCTGTTCTTTGCCGGCCTCTTCATCATGGTCGGCTCACTCGTCCACCAGGGCGTCATCACCCAACTCGCCGATGCCCTCACCACGGCCATCGGCACGAACTATCACGTTGCGGCCCAAGGGATTCTCGTCGGCTCCGCCGTGCTGTCCGGCATCATCGACAACATCCCGTATGTCGCGACCATGGCCCCGCTGGTCCACGACCTCGTCGGCCCCGCCCCCGGCCTGCCGCCCGGGCATCAGTCGCTGTGGTGGGTGCTCGCCCTCGGCGCCGACCTCGGCGGCAATGCCACCGCTATAGGCGCGAGCGCCAATGTGGTGATCTGCGGGATCGCCAAACGCAATGGCCACCCGATCTCGTTCTGGGAGTTCACCAAATACGGCCTGATCGTCACCGCCGTGACGATCCTGTGCACCATCCCGTATGTCAGCCTGCGCTACTTCATCCTGCCCTGACGCCGAGCGCGCAACGCGTCACACGATCGGGGTGTGCCGGTCCAGCCAGGTGATATTGCCGTAGCCGAAGCCCGCGCACGCGGCGGCCAGATCGGGAAAGACGCGAGACTCGTTGCGCAGCACCAAGCCATCGGGAGTGTCGTATGCCGAGGCGATCACCGTCAGCGGTCCGCGCGCGTCCCCGGACAGCGCGGTCCGCAGCTCGGCCTGGCTCCCGCTGTCGGTGCGGAAGAAGAGCACGGTGTCGGTGCGCTCACGGCCGGGGCGGGACTCGGCATACAGCAGGAATCGCCTGGGGGAGAGCAGTTTCAGCGGCATCGTGAGGTCGACCTGAGCGGCCTTGAAACCGGTCTGCCGACGGCCGGTCAGGCGCCGGCTGCCGCGGTGGGCGAAGAGCGTGGCCCCGGTCGTGGTCTCCTCGACCATGCCGAGGACGGTCGTGTGGCCCTTCGGCAGAGCCAGGCGCAAGGTGACCTCCCACGGCCCGGCGCCGTCGCGCTTGAAGAGCACCACGGGGTGGCGCTCGGGCTCGAGATAGGCGCGCGCGTCCGGGGTCACTGCCTTGTTGCGGCCACGCGCGGGCGAGTCGATGCTGCGGACATTCGGTGTCGCCGGCGCTCGCCCGGTCAGGTCGAGGTCGCCCGGGGTCAGGCTGGCGAAGCGCTCCTTGAGAAAGCGGTCCTGGATCTGCAGGTCGCGCTCGTTGTGCTCGGTCTCGGCCTGGTCGATGTTGAGCGCGACCGTATGCAGCAGCCGCAACTGAGTGAGCAGCAACTGTTCCGCGGAGTCGTTGATGCCGCGCCGGGTGGAGAGCTCGAAGGCCGAAAGGCTTTCCGGCAGATAGCGTTCCAGCACATCTTGCAGCGTTGGATTGATGTCCTCGCCCGCGCGCGGCGCCGTGTCGGCGATCGCCCGGCTCATCAGCACGGCATCGACGGGTAGCTCCCCACTCGCGGCGTTGACGCGGAGCACGACATCGCGGCCGACCCGCACCGGCGGGTCCGGCTCACCGCGACCGGTCAGGGCCGACAGTTCATCGACGGTCCAGCCGGCGACGTCGACGACCGGCCGATAACGCGCGGGCATCAGTCGACCGGCGCGCTCGATAACGGCCCGCCGCCTGGGATCGGCGATCACCTCGGCGACAGCAGGGTCGATCGCCTCGCGAAGACGGCGGGGAGGCTTGGGCACCCGGCCAGGCTAACCCAGCCGCCGAGACGTCCAGGCCTGGTGTGATTGCTCTCAAATGTCCCAAGGCTCTGGACACGCTGCCCCCGAGGGCCCCGACAATGGGGGATGAGCATCTATGGCATCAACCCCATGGTGCCGCCCTCGGGTACCGGTTGCGGCGAATGTCTGGCCTCCAAGGGGTGGTGGGTGCACCTGCGCAGATGCGCCCAGTGCGGGCACATCGGCTGCTGCGACACCTCGCCCAGCCAGCACGCCACCAACCACTTCAAAACCACTGGGCATCCCGTGGCCGCGACCTTCGAGCCGGGGGAGGAGTGGATGTGGAACTACGAGTCGCAGTCCTTCATCCAGAGCACCCCCCTGGCCCCGCCCCAGTCGCGACCCGAGGACCAACCGGTGCCGGCGCCCGCCGACAATGTCCCGGCCAACTGGCGCGACCTGATCCACCGCTGAGCCCCTGCGTCAGCGGTGGCCGGCCGGCCTCAGCCGTCGGGTGTGCCGGCGGGACGCCGTGCTGAGCACGTTCGCAATGACCCGCTCAGCCGCCCCACCAGTAGCCGTTGCCGGGACCGTCGGCGAGGTGCTGGGCGCCCACCTGAGGTGAGCCACCGAGGGCGATCGCGGCGAGGACGAGCAGCGCCGACGCGAGGAGCAACACGGCATACCGCTGGTGCGCGGGCATGGCAAGGACACGGGCATGCATGGCTTTCTCCCTCCGAGCGCGACCGGAATCGGTCGCTGCTCAAAGGGAGTGCGCTGCCGCGGAAATGATGCAGCCGCTGGCGAAAAGGATTGACGACCTTAGGGGCCGGGGTCCCCGCGTCGCATCGCAACGCCGACGGAGCGAAGTATCGCCGTGACGAAGGAGCGAAGGACTTCGTGGGGGGCTCAGTCGGGGTCCCCGCGAAGTATCGCCGTGACGAAGTAGCGAAGGACTTCGGGGGGTGGCTCAGTCCCCGACCGTCTTCTTGCCCCGGGCCACGATCAGCGGGTCGGGGTCGCTGACGACGTCGCTGTCCTTGCCGTCATAGTCCTGCAGGCTCAGGAACAAGCGCATCGCGTTGATCCGGGCCCGCTTCTTGTCATTGGACTTGATCGTGTACCAGCGGGAGGACTTGGTGTCGGTCCGGGCGAACATCGCCTCCTTGGCGGCGGTGTAGGACTCCCACTTGTCCAGGCTCTCCAAGTCCATCGGCGAGAGCTTCCACCGGCGGACGGGGTCGATCTGGCGGATGGCGAAGCGGGTGCGCTGCTCCTGCTGAGTCACCGAGAACCACAGTTTGGTCACCGTGGTCCCGGAGTCGATGAGCATCTCCTCGAAGCGCGGCGCCTGCTTCATGAAGGTCTCGTACTCATCGTCGGAGCAGAAGCCCATGACGCGCTCGACGCCGCCGCGGTTGTACCAGGAGCGGTCGAAGAGCACGATCTCGCCGGCCGTCGGCAGGTGTGAGACATAGCGTTGGAAATACCACTGGCCCAGCTCGGTGGTCGTCGGCTTGGTCAAGGCGACGACGCGCGCCGATCGCGGATTGAGGTGCTCCATGAAGCGCTTGATCGTCCCGCCCTTGCCGGCCGCGTCCCGGCCCTCGAAGACGATGACGTGCTTTTGCCCCATGTCCTGGGCCCAGTACTGGAACTTCAGCAGCTCGATCTGCAGCAGGTACTTCTCGACCTCGTAGTCATTGCGCGACATCAACTCGTCGTAGGGATAGTTCTCGCGCCAGGTCTCGACGGCCTTGCCATCGGGCGAGATCAGCATGGGGTCGTCCCCGTGATCGTCGCGGACCGTGTAGCCCTCGGTCTTGAGGCTGTCGATGTACTCGCGCAGGTTCATCTGGCTCACGATCGAAACCCTAGTGAACGGGGCCTCGATGGGATAGGCCCACCTGTGTGATCTTGCGCGAGCGCCGTGTGCTACTCGCTGGCCCCGAGATAGGTGCGCAGGATGCCGGGAAGGAGGAAGACGACCCAGGCCCAATACCACGCGCCCATGGTGAATCCGAGCACGAGGAAGACGACCGTCGCCAGGCCGCCGCTGGCCGCGAGCAGGCCGTTCATCCGCTTGCGTCGCGCCTCCCGGCGGGCGTCGATCTCGGTGCGGCCCGGTTGACCCACCGCGCCACCCGGGGCGGCCTCGGTCGGGATCGACCGGAACTGCCCGTCTTGCGGTCCGTTGGATCGTCCGTATGTCGCGTCGCTGTCCCCTGCGTTCATACCGTCAGTCTGCGCGCTCTCGGACTCCTTGTCACCTCGCGGCCGGAGCGCCGTCGCACAAGGCTGCCGACCGGGCAGAATCGTTCCACCACTGCAGCCTTCAGGAGCCCCGCGTGACACTGGTTGTGATTTCCCGCGCCGGGCACTCTGCTCGCCGGGCCGGCGAGGGCACCTGCTCATGGCTGCTGGGTCGCCGCGCGGCGCGCTGGTGCGACGCGCGCTGACGGGCCGGTCCGTGCCCGGCCTGTTGGTTGGCTGGGTCGCCATTCTCATCAGTCTCTCGCCGAGCCTGCTGCCGAGGCCCTGGCACCTGCAAGCCGCCGCGTCGGCGGGATCCGCAGTCGTGGCGTATGCCGCGGGCACGCTCCTTGCCGCCCTCTGCACCCCGGTCTTCGCCGCGCTCGGCGTGCGCGTGCTCGTCGACCCGCAGCGGCGCCGGCGGGCCGCGATCACGGCAATCGTCGGGATCGTCGTGGGTACCCTCACCGCCTGGGTCGCCGGCCATCGCGGACGGGTCCAGACGGCGCGGCTGGTGGGGATTACCCCGCCGAGCTGGTGGGATGATCTCCTGGCCTTCGTGGCGGCCTTCGTGCTCGCGGCAACCCTCTTACTGCTCGCGTGGCTCCTGTCCGCCGTGGTTCGGGCTTCCCGCTTCCTCCTGGCGCACGCGCTGCCTCGGCCGCTCGCTGCGGCCCTGGCCGTCATCCTGATTGTCGCGGGCACCGCATGGGTCAGCCAAAGTGTGCTTCTCGCCCGGACCGTGGAACGGATATCGGGGTCAGCCGCGCAGCTGGATCGCCAATCCCCGGCCGGCCTGAACGCCCCGACCTCACCGCTGATCTCCGGCGGGCCGGGCTCGACTCAGCGCTGAGCGGATCTGGGGCCGTCAGTGAGAGATTTTCACCGCGAAGACACCTCTGCCCCAAGACATCTCCGCCGCGACTGGTCGCGCGGCTACGCAGCCGATCCGCGTCTATGCCTCGCCCACGGATGCCTCGGTCGACGTCGAGGAGATTGCGGCAACCGTGGTGCGGGAGCTGGAGCGCACGGGCGCGTTCGAGCGGCCGGTGCTCGCCCTCCTAGGAACGACGGGCACCGGCTGGGTGGATGAGCTCAATGTGCGTTCGATTGAGTACCTGACCGACGGGAACTGCGCCACAGCAGCGATGCAGTACTCCTTCCTGCCCAGTCCCGTCGCCTTCGTCACCGACCGAGATCTGCCCGAGCGCGCGGGCCGCGCCCTGGTGAACGCGGTGGAGCGGGCCCTCGGCGCTCGTCCGGAGGCGACCCGGCCGAAGCTCTATCTCGGTGGTGAGTCGCTCGGCTCCTTCGGAATGCAAGCGGCCTTTGCCGACAGTGCGGACATGCTGGTCCGGGTCGACGGAGCGGTCTGGGTCGGGACCCCCGGAGCGACCACCGTGTGGGAGGAAGTCACCGCGGTCCGCCACGGCGGCAGTCCACAGATCGCCCCCGTCGTGGATAACGGCCGACACATCCGCTTCGCCACCACTGCGGCGGATCTGACGCGGGATCGCTACGGCCGAGACCTCGGCCCCTGGTCGGCCCCTCGGTGGTTTACCTGCTACATACCTCCGATCCGATCGTGTGGTGGCAGCCTTCGCTTGCTTTCCAGGAGCCGGACTGGATCGGCGAGCGTGCCGGGTCGGATGTCGACCCGTCTCTGCGGTGGTGGCCCCTGGTCACCTTCTGGATGATCGGTCTCGACCTGTCGGTCGCCAACAATCCAGCGCCGGGCCACGGTGACATCGACGAAGACGATCTGATCGATGCATGGGCGGCGGTCCTGGACGTCACGTTGAGCGCCCAGGACCGCGGCGATGTCGTCACCGCAATCCGCAACCGTCAGCCGTAGCGGTGCCTGGCCAGGACATCCGGGCATCGACTCGCATTGCGCAGGATCTCCGGACCGGTTCGGCCCCTCCGGTCACCGGCGGGCCAGCCCGATCGTGACTTGTTCCCACAGCCCCATTCCTTGGAGCGGCAAGGTGGGGCTCGACCTCGGCTGCCCTACTCTGCGCTGCCGGAGCTACCCACCAGTGCAAAGATCAACACGGTGTAGGGCGCGATCGTGATGCTCGCGTCGTCCCCCGCATCGACGTCGGATGACGCGTGGTTGCCGAAGGCGGCGCCGTAGAGACCCGCGTCGGAGTTGAAGCGCAACGCCCAGCGGCCTGGGTGCGGCATCTGGACGCGGTAGTCCTCGCGCGCCTCGTGCGCGAGGTTGGCGATCACCACCACGTCGTCGCCGGGGCCGCCGTCGGCCCACCGGTGGTAGGCCAGAACGTTGCTGGTCTCGTCGGCGTGCAGGACGCGCACGTGGTGCCCGGTCAGGCCGCGCGTGGTCCCGTCGGCATTGCGGCGCAAGCCGATCAGATCCCGGTAGAGGCGAATGATGCCCCGGAAGTCCGCGGCCCGGTCCCAGTCGAGGGGCACGTCGTCGCGGAACCACTCGCCTTCGAGGAATTCCTGGCCCTGGAAGATCATCGGGATACCGGGTGCGGTCAGGGCCAAGGCGGCGCCCAGCGTCGAGCGCTTCTGCGCGGCCCAGCCGGTCGCGTCGCCCTCGTCGATCTCGTGCGGCACGCGGGCCTGCCCGTTGGCGACTTCGTCGTGGGACTCGGTGTAGACCACTCGCTGGAAGGCGTCACCGTTGTAGGCAGTCGTCAGCGCCTCGGCGATGGCCGCCAGGGAGCGGTCCTCGTCGGCGACTGCGGTCAGCGCATCGCGGACCGGGTGGACGAAGGCGCCGTCCCACTGAGCGTGAAAGGCCGCTCCATTGTCGTCGGTGGCGGAGATCAGCGGGTCGCGCTGCATGTCTTCGGCGATGAGGATCGCGTGCGGGAACTCCCCGCGCACCGAGGTGTTGATCCACCGCATCAGCGACCAGCCATCCGGCAGGTCGTGGCCGCCGCCGTGGACGCTGCGGATAAAGGGCGTCATGTCGTAGCGCAGGCCGTCGACGTGATAGTCCCGCAGCCACGACAGCGCGTTGTCGCGCAGCAGGTCGCGCACCTGTGGCCGGCCATAGTCGGGACGGGTGTCGCCCCACGGGGTGGTGCTCCTGTCGTCGTTGTAGAAGTAGATCCCGCCCTTGCCGTTCTCGGACCACCCGTCGAACTGCCACAGGTCCAGATCGCTCGGACCAAGATGGTTGTAGACGACATCGAGCACGACGCCGATGCCGCGCCGGTGCGCCTCCTTGACGAAATCCTTGAATGCGCTCGGCCCACCGTAGGCGCTCTCGACAGCGAACAGGTGGGCGGGGTTGTAGCCCCACGAGTAGTCCCCCGCGAATTCGGCCACGGGCATGACCTGCACGACATTGACGCCGAGCTTGACCAGGTGGTCCAGGCGGGCGCGGGCGTCGTCGAGGGTGCCGATGGCGCCCTCGTCGGCCGGATTGAACGAGCCGACGTGCATCTCGTAGATGACCAGCTCGTGATGGCCGCCGAGATGGAACTCGTCGCCCTCCCAGTCGTATGCCGCGTGGTCGTGGACGACGCCATTCCCGACGGAGTTGGTGACCTCACGGGCATACGGATCGATGCGGTGGACGAGCTCGCCGTCCGCGGTGGTGATGGCGTATTTGTAGGCGGCGCCCGCCTCCACACCGGGGATCGCGACATACCAGTTGCCGTCGCTGCCGTCCTCCTCGGTCAGGGGATGAGCGGTCGGCGACCACTCGTTGAAGTCGCCGACGACGGCGACGGCGCGCGCGTTCGGCGCCCACACGCGGAAGGCGACGCCACCGTCATACGGCACGGCGCCCATGCCGGGCGTGACCGCAGCGGCGGAGTCGGTCGTGTTGAGCGACGTCGGGTCGGTGGTGGGCGTGGTCATGACGAGGTCCTTATCTGTTACCTGGGGTCGGCCCGCGAACAGTGGGGCCGTAAGGAGGAGGACGCGCGCCCTCGCCCGCGCCGCCCGCCGGTCGGAGCGGATGGAAGGTCCAGGGTGAAATGGGCGAGTTGTCGATCTGGGTCGCATCCTAGGGTCGCGGCCGAAGGACGCGTCCCGAAACGACCCCCTCAATCCAGGCACCGGTGCGTGACCTTGCCGACAATGCCCGTATGCCGCGTGACCCCGACAGCCTCGAAGCCTTCCAGGACGCTGTGCGCACCTTCAGCGCTGAGCGGGACTGGCGTCAGTTCCACGACCCGAAGTCCTTGTTGCTGGCGCTGGTGGGCGAGGTTGGCGAGTTGGCCGAACTCTTCCAGTGGGTGCCGGCCGACGAGGCACTCGCGCGCTTTGCCGGCGGCCCCGAGCGCACGCGAGCGGAGGAGGAGATCTCGGACGTCTTCATCTATCTGCTCGGGTTGGTCGACGTGCTCGGGATCGACCTGCTTGCGGCCGCCCGCGCCAAACTCGCGGCGGCGGCTGTGAGGTATCCCATCGGCAGTGGCCTCGATCCGGACCGTACTATCCGCACATGACGAGCTTCTCGAGGATCGCAGCCGCTGACGGGACCGAGCTGGCGACTTATGTCTGGACCCCGGCGGGCGAGCCGAAGGCCATCGTGCAGATCGCCCACGGGATGGCCGAGCATGCGGCGCGTTATGAGCGCTTCGCCGGCGCGCTGACGGCAGCCGGCTATGTCGTCTATGCCAATGACCACCGCGGGCACGGCGCGACCGGGCCGCTCGGGCCGGATCACGGCTACTTCGCCGACGACCGCGGCTTCCACACCGTGGTGGACGATCTGCACACGATCACCGAGGCGGCGCGGGCGGCGCACCCGGGGCTGCCGGTCTTCCTGTTCGGGCACAGCATGGGCTCCTTCCTCGCCCGCGCGTATGCCGCGGAGCACGGCTCGCAGCTGTCCGGGCTGGTGCTGTGCGGGACGGCTGGGGACCAGGGCCTGCTCGGTCAGGTGGGGCTGAACCTGGCCCGGGTGCAGGCGAAGGTGCGGGGGCGCCGGCATACGTCCGGGTTGTTGGACATGCTGAGCTTCGGGCAGTACGGCAAGGACTTCAAGCCGGCCCGGACGAAGTTCGACTGGCTCTCGCGCGACACCGACGAGGTCGACAAATATGTCGCGGATCCGTTGTGCGGCAATGTCTTCACGGCCGGCTTCTATGTCGACCTGATCAACGGGCTGGGGCACATCCACTCCGACAAGACCACGGCGAAGGTGCCGAAGTCGCTGCCCGTGCACTTGATCGCCGGGACGATGGACCCGGTAGGCGCGAAGTCCAAGGGCGTGGAGCAGGTAGCCGGGCAGTACCGCAAGGCGGGGCTGGAGTCGGTGACGACGCACTACTACGACGGTGCCCGGCACGAGCTGCTCAACGAGACCAACCGCGACGAGGTCACGGCCGACGTGATTGCGTGGCTGGACGCCCACCTGCCCCGTACCTAACCGCCTGCTAGCAGACTTTAGGTGACGTGCAGCAGGGTCTACCCTGCTCGACGTCACCCAACCTGTGCTGAGTCGGCGCCAGGGGTCAGGACGAGGCCCAGGTGTAGGCGACGGCGAGCAGCGGGCACAGGCCCTGGATCAGCGCGGCCCGCGGCTTGCCGCCGGAGTTGAGCAGCACCAGGGACGCCAGGAACATCGAGCCGCAGCTGACATAGATCAGCGCCTGTGCCCAGATCATCTGATCGGTCCCGGCCTTGGCGACCGCGAGCAGCCCCGAGCCGATCACGGCCGTGATGGCCAGGAAGAGGTTGTAGTAGCCCTGGTTGTAGGCCCACGGCTTGACGACCTTGGCGGCCTCCGGGCCCGCCACGCCGAAGATCTTCCAGGTCTTCGGGTTGTCGAACATGAACGACTCGAGGCTGAAGATGTAGAAGTGGATCAGGCCGGCCAGGAAGGCGAAGACGATCGCGGCGATATGCACGCCGGGCATCATCGCATTGCGACCCAGCCCCCGGGCCGGGACACGTCTGGGGCGTCATTCTCGTGGTCGGGCCCAGCTTTCGTTGGCGGGCCGGGTTATAGCGCGGCCCGCCAACGAAAACCAGGCCCCACTCCGGCGCTAATTGGCGAGATAGTCCGCCAGCTGGGCCTGAACGGCATACGAGATGGTGTTCGGGCCGCCGAGGACGACGATCTTCGTCGGCTTGAGACGGGCGAGCTCGGCCGCGCTCGCAGCGGGAAGGGTCGTCGTGTCGGTGAGCACGACCGGGCCGGCGGTCATCCCCGCCACGGGCGCGCCGGAGAGGGCGTCGGTGTAGACGCGCCCGCTGGCCACGTATGCCGTGTTCACACCCGGGTCGTAGTTGGCGGCACTGATCGCGGCCGAGGCAGCGAACCGGTCGGCTCCGGCATACCGCTCGACGGTCGGGGCGTAGGCGGCGAGCGCGGCCTCGACCTCGGGGGTGATCGTGTTGACGCCGCCGAGGACGACGATGCGCTGGGGCTGCAGGCGGGTCAGTTCAGCCGCGATCGACGGCGGGATGGCTTTGGTGTCCACCAGCAGCATCGGGTTCTTGTCGCGGCCGGCGACCGGCGCGCCGGAGAGGGCGTCGGGGAAGACCCGCCCGCTGGCGACGTATGCCGTGTCGACCCCCGGCTCGTAGGACGTCGCCGAGATCGCGGCCGAGGTCTCGAAACGGTCCTTGCCCGACCAGCGGGCGACCTTGGTCAGGCTGGGGAAGGAGCCGGTGACCTGGGCCCTGGTCTGGTCGGCCGCGCCCACCGCAATCTTGAAGATGTCGAGGGGAGCGGTGAAGGACTCGCCGGTCTCGAGGCCGGGGTGACGCTGGGCCACGGTGTCGGACGTGGTCGTGTGGAAGTCGATGAGGTTGCTGTCGTAGATGTACTTGGCGTCCGGGAGCTCGGTCTGGGTCAGGATCACTCCGCCGCCGGGCGTCGTGCGCGTGACGCCCGCGCTGTCATAGGTCTGGTCGTCGGTCCAGGACTCCAGCCCGGTCGAGACGCGGTATTCGAGGTCGTAGCGATAACCATCCAGCGTGAACGTGACCATCTGCACATTGCCGGACGGACCTTGCAGCCGGTAGAGATCGAGAGTGCGGTCCGGCCCGCCCGCCGGGATGATTTCGTAGTTGCCGGCATCGAAGGCGAGGAAGTCCAGCATTTCCTTGGCATGCGGCATACCGGCATGGCCGTACCCGAAGGGCAGCCAGCCCGCGGGGCTCCAGGGATCGTTGTAGGCGACGCGCTCGCACGACTTCTCGGGCGTCAAGGAGAGGGGCACCCGTTTGCCGGCGCTGTCGGTGCAGAGGACTTGATCGGTGCCGACCACCCGGTCGTTGTGGAGGATCGCGCGGTTGATGACATCGTCCTTGGGGACGATCAAGCCGTTGGTGATCGACACCCCGTACCCCTTGGGCGACGTACCGACGTACTGAATGTCGCTCCAGTCGCAGGCCGGGTTGTAGGGCAGGTTGAAGAGGACGTGATCGTTGGGTCGTCCACCGGTGATGTTCTTGGAGGCCTCGCGCCAGATCGCGGCGATATCGCACGTGGCGATCTCGCTACTGGTCAGGTTGATGTGCCGCCAGTCCTCCGCCCAGCCGAGGAAGACCGATACCTGGCCGTCGGCAGCGTCATTCCAATATGCGCCGGAGCGAGCGACATAGGTCGAAGCGTTCGTCGTGGGGTCCTGGGCCGGTTGCAACGAGGTCCAAGACATCGGGGCGTAGTAGACGTAGTGGGCGCCGATCTCCTTGGATCCGGTGTGGCGGGGGAGGCGGACTGCGTGCGACGCGGCCGAGGAGCCGGGGCCGAGGTCAGTCGCTGGGCGCACCAGATGGCCGCGTGTGGCTCCCTGGGCCAGGTCGATTGGCGGTCCGTATCGGGGCCGCCTTCGTCCGGGCTACCGAAGGCGCTGCGCTCGGCGAAGCGGCCTTAACGCTCGCGGTTGGTGCGGCCGAGGCCGCGGTCGCGCCGGCGGTGGTTGCGGCGCGGGCGGCGGTGGCCAGCGCGACCGGGGCGCGTCGACGGGTGCGGGGCGAGGCAGTCATACGGCCAAAGTTAGTGGTGTGCCGGGTGGGTGTGGTGTGACGCGGCACAGGTGTGATGCGCATGGGACGGGCGGTGGTCGCACTCAGCGCAGGTTAAGTGACGTCGAGCACGGTAGACCCTGATGGACGTCACCTAAACCCTGCTAGCAGGGTCTAGGCAGCCCCCCGCAACGCAAAGCTACCGGCGCGTAACCTACGGAACCGTAGGTTATGCTGGTCGTATGACGTCCGCCCCGCCGCGCGCCGCGCGGCGCCTTCCGTCGGGACTCGCCGACGGCATGTGGAAGCTGGCCGGCGCGATCGCCACACCGGTCGTGCCGCAGGAGTACCTCGACATGTTCGCCCCGCTGCGCGCCGGCGCCGAATTGCGCGGCCGGCTGGTGTCGATCCAGCCCGAGACCGCCGACGCGGCAACCATCCGCATCCAGCCCGGGCGCTCCTGGCGCGGGCATACGCCGGGGCAGTACATCCGCATTGGGATCGACATCGACGGCGTGCGGCACTGGCGGGCCTACTCCCTGACCTCGCTGCGAGGCGAGCCGGACGGCACGATCACCATCACCCCCAAGGCGATCCCCGGCGGGCTGGTGAGCAATCACCTCGTCCGCGACGCCCTACCAGGCACGCTGGTCATGCTCGACCAGGCCGTCGGCGACTTCGTGCTCCCCCCCATCCCGCCGGAGAAGATCCTCTTCATCACCGGCGGCTCGGGAATCACGCCGGTCATGGGGATGCTGCGCAATCTGCCCGAGGGCACCGACCTCGACATCGTGCTGCTGCACTCCGCTCCACGACCCGAGGATGTCGTCTTCGGACCGGAGTTGCGCAGCCGCGGGGCGAGCGGGCAGCTGGATCTGCGGGTGCGGCATACGGACACCGACGGAATGCTGGACCTCGCCGACCTCGACGCGACCGTCCCCGACTGGCGCGAGCGCGAGGCGTGGGTCTGCGGGCCGACCGGCCTGCTCGACGCCGCGGAGTTGCACTGGGCCGCGAACGAGGTCACGGACAAACTGCACGTCGAGCGCTTCCGGCCGACGATCATCGAGGGCGGCGAGGGTGGCGAGATCACCCTGCTGAACTCTCGGCTCACGATCGACGCCGACGGGTCCACGCCCATCCTGGACGCCGCCGAGGACGCCGGCGCCTTGATGAGGAGCGGCTGCCGCATGGGAATTTGTTTCGGCTGCGTGGTGACCATGCGCCAGGGGGCGGTGCGAGACTTGCGTACCGGAGTGATCACCGTCGCCGAACCTGGGGACGAACTGCCCATCCAGACGTGTATCAATGCGGTCGCGGGTAGCTGCGACCTCGAGATCTAGCTCC
This sequence comes from Nostocoides vanveenii, assembly GCF_039531165.1. NCBI lineage: Bacteria > Bacillati > Actinomycetota > Actinomycetes > Micrococcales > Intrasporangiaceae > Nostocoides > Nostocoides vanveenii. The sequence continues at coordinate 49,378 of NZ_BAAAPN010000021.1, forward strand.
CCCCAACCCGAGGACGTCCACATGACACTCGCTCCCGAACGTCACCATGTCGCCGACGCGACTGTCGACCGGATCGACATCGACCCACGCGCACTGCACGTCAGTGAGGCTACGCACGTGGCGGCGACCCACCACGAACTCAACTCGCGGCTCTCGGTCGCCGGGGGCGAGGAACGCACCCATCCGCCGAAGCACTCCGGCCGCCCTAACCCGATGGCCGGCTTGACCAACGAGGAGATCGAGGGCATCGGCCGCGAACTCGACGCGCTCCGCGCCGAGGTGATGGATTCGCGGGGGGCCCGGGATGCGGCATACATCCGGCGGGTCATCAAGATCCAGCGCGGGCTGGAGATCGGCAGCCGCGTCGTTTTGCTCTTCTCCCGCAACAAGTTTGCGTGGGTCGCCGGCACGGCCGGGTTGTCGCTGGCCAAGATCCTGGAGAATATGGAGATCGGGCACAACGTCCTGCACGGGCAGTGGGACTGGATGCGCGACCCCAAGATCCACTCCACGACGTGGGACTGGGACATGGCCTCGCCGGCCAAGCAATGGCAGGCCAGCCACAACGTCCTGCACCACACCTACACCAATGTGCTCGGGCGCGACAACGACCTCGGCTACGGCCTGCTGCGCGTCGATGAGGACCAGAAGTGGGAGCTCTTCCACCTCGGTCAGCCCCTCTGGCACCTGATCAATGCGATGTTTTTCGAGTACGGCATCGCCGCCTATGACCTGGAGCTGCGCGGCAATCTGCAGAACTGGGATGAGCTCTCCGATGCCGACAAGGCCACGTTCAAGGCCAATGTCCGCGAGATGCTCAGCAAGATCCGCAAGCAGTGCACCAAGGACTATCTCCTCCATCCGGCGCTCTCGGGACCGAGCTTCGTGCCGACCCTGCTCGCCAACTTCACCGCCAACACGATCCGCAATCTTTGGTCCAACACGGTCATCATCTGCGGGCACTTCCCCGACGGCATCGACACCTTCGAGACCGACTCGATCGAGGGCGAGACCCGCGGTGAGTGGTATCTGCGGCAGATGCTCGGCTCGGGCAATATTTCCGGCTCGGCGTTCACGCACGTGATGACCGGCAATCTCAGCCACCAGATCGAGCACCACCTCTTCCCGGACATGCCGTCCAACCGCTATGGCGAGATCGCCCCCCGTATCCGTGAGCTGATGGAGCGGCACGACCTGCACTATGTGACCGGGCCGATCGTCAAGCAGGCCTATCAGGTCTATCGCAAGGTCTGCCGCCTGGCCCTGCCCAATGAGGAGCCCGGCCGCACCCGGTGGTCGGTTGTGCGCGGCGAGTTGGCGAGAGTGGCCAAGCGCAAAGGGGCCGCGCGCACCAAGCGCCACCTGCCCTCCACCGCCTGACGCGCTCTCGCTCCCGGCCATGCCCGCGTTGCCGATCTTCCCGCTGGGGACGATCGCCGTCCCGGGATTCGTCATCGGGCTGCAGATCTTCGAGCCGCGCTATCTGCAGCTGCTCAGCGACCTCGGCGACCTGCCGGAGGCCGACCGGCTCTTCGGGGTGTCGCCATCCGCCGCGGGCACGAGGTGGGCGCCGGCCACGCCACCGAGACGTATGCCGTGGGCACCGCTGTCCGCGTCGGCCCGCTGGCGCTCGACGGCCGGGTCGTCCGGCTGCAGCCGGTGGGGGTGCGCCGCTTCCGCGTGGTGACGCACCTTGCCGACGCGCCGTATCCGCGCGCCGAGGTGGCCTGGCTCGACGACGTGCCGGGGACCGACGCGGAGGGCCTCGAGCGGATCGCGAGTGAGCTGCGGGTGGCCTACGCGGCCTACGCGAAGGCCACCGGGCTCGGCGAGTTGCCTGCCGGTTGGTCACCCGACACCCTTGCGTATGCCGTTCTCGGCGCCTTTCCGCTGGACCTGGCAGACCGCCAGGCCGCCCTGGAGGCGGGCACGACGGCGGAGCGCCTGACCCTGCTGCGGCGAGTCTTGGGCCGCGAGGCGGCGCTCGTGACCCGTTTCCGCGCGCTGCATCTCGCTCCGGATCCGGGCGCAGCCGGCCTCAACTGACTCAGTCGGCAGTAGAGTTACCCGTCAGTAGTGAACGGAGAACGGGTGGATCAGGACATCCTCGTCATCGGCGCCGGGCCGGCCGGGCTGGCCGTCGCCGGGGCGCTCGCGATGCGCGGGCGGCGGGCGGTGGTGTTGGAGCGATCGGCGGACGTGGGCTCCTCCTGGCGCGGGCACTACGACCGGTTGCGGCTGCATACGACCCGGCGATTGTCGGGCTTGCCGGGACTGCCGATCCCGCGGTCGTATGGTCGTTGGGTCGCCCGTGCTGACCTCGTTCGCTATCTCGAGAGCTACCGGGCGCACTTCGACATCGATGTGCGCACGGGGGTCGAGGTGACGGGGATCGCGCCCGTCGTAGGCGGCGGCTGGATGGTCCGGGACGCCTCGGGCGCAGAGTGGCAGGCCGCGAATGTCGTTGTGGCAGCGGGCTATAACCACACTCGCACGCTGCCGTCGTGGCCCGGGCAGGACGGGTTTACGGGGTCGATCGTGCATGCCGGTGACTACCGCAACCCCGGGCCGTATGCCGATCGCTCCGTCCTTGTCGTCGGCACCGGAAACACTGGCTGCGAGATCGCCCAGGACCTCGGCGCCAATGGTGCGGCGCCGGTCTGGCTCGCCTATCGGACGGTGCCCAATATCGTGCGCCGCGACAAGGCGGGGATCCCGGCGCAGTGGACCGGCATGGCGGTCCGGCACCTGCCGCCGCGGCTGGTGGACCGGGTGGGCGCGCTGATGGCGCGGTCCGAGATTCCCGACCTCACGGCATACGGGCTCCCGCGCGCGACGGCCGGGCTGTACTCGCGCGTGCTCGAGGGCGCGATCCCCGTGCAGGACGTCGGGATCATCGATGCGATCCGCGCTCGGCGCGTGCTGCCCGTGCCGACGCTCGAGCGCTTCGACGGTGCGGACGTGGTCCTGGTCGACGGCCGCCGACTGACGCCGGATGCCGTGCTGGTCGCGACCGGGTTCACCACCGGGCTGGCGTCTCTGGTCCGCGATCTGGTCGCGCTCGACGCTCGAGGCCGGCCGCGCGTGCTCGGCGGCAAGCCGGCCGCGCCCGGGATGTATTTCCTCGGCTACACCAACCCGATCAGCGGGATGTTGCGCGAAATCGCCATCGATGCGCGCAAGATCGCGAAGGCCATCGCCGGCTGACTGGCCCCCGCGCCGCCTCGTCGAGAGGCCGGTTTAGGGTCATCGAGAGGCCGGTTTAGGGTCATCGAGAGGCCGGTTCAGCCCCGTCGAGAGGCCGGTTCAGCCCCGTCGAATGGCCGGTTCAGCCGCGTCTGGGTCCCACGCCCTGGCAGGGCGCGCCCGGGCAGGTCACGTTCCGGCATCGGCCGCGGCGCGGCAGGCATCGGCGGACGGGCAGGCCAAACCGCCGGCGAGGCAGGCGCTGACGTCGCAAACCCGACAGATCCGGTAGACATCGGGCGCCTCGGTAGCTGCGACCGTAGCCAGGCGATCGAGGGCCGCGACGAAGTGCGACAAATCGTCCGGATCCGGGAATGCCGCCTCGAGCGCCCCCGCTATCACATCACCGGTTTCTCCCACGACGCGATCAGCCGAGCGCCTGCCCGCCCGTGTAAGGACGAGCTCGGTCTGCCGGGTCCCGGCCCGTCCCTGCCGACGCACCAGGCCGCCGGCTTCGAGACGGTCAACCAGGCGCACGCAGGCCGACTGAGAGAGACGGAGTGACCCGGACAGAGTGCCCATCGTCACCGGTTGAGCCCAGGCCAGGAGGGTGAGGGCTTCCCGAGCCGTCCGGCTCGCCAGCAGGCCGCTACCGGGATGGGCGCTGTCGCTACCGGGGTCGACCAAGTTCGCCGCTATCGCGCGCAACACATTGGCGCCGTGGCGCACACTCGACGCGCGTTCCTTGGCGGTTGCTCTTGACGCCATACCCACCATCATGCACTATGCATAGAGATGCAGAGTGCATAGTTTGCCCCGGAAGGAGACGCCATGCGCCTAAGAATCGCCCTGGTCGCCGCGGTGGCCGCCACCCTCGGCGGCGCCGGGATGGCGACCGCCGCACCACCCGCCACGACCTCTATCGACTACGTCAATGACACCCGCGTCGTGCCTGCTGGGGCGCCCTTCTGCGACTTCCCCATCGTGCGGGTGCGCGATGGTCGCCTGTGGACTCGCACCTACACCGCTGCGGACGGAACGGTCACTCGGGTGCAACGCTGGGTCAGCGCCTACACCTATTCGCTGAGCAACCCCGCCAATGGCAAGATCCTCCTCGCCCATCTTGGGGGGACCTATACCGAGTGGCACGACAGCGACGGCACGGTGCGGATAATCGTCAACGGCAATGACGTCCAGTTCACCATGCCCGGAGTCGGGCGAGTGACCGGGCAAACCGGACGCTATGTCGAGACCTGGACCCCGGACGGCGGCGTCGAGGTCACGGCCACCCACAACGCGGACTATCAGATGTCGGACGTCTGTGCTGCGTTGTCCTGAGCGGGGGCGGCCGGCTGCCCGTGCGCGGGCAGCCGGCGTTGCTCTTGCTCTGCTCACCGCGGGTGCCTGCTCGAGCCCCGGTAACAGCGGCCATGACACCGCGGCGAGCCTGGGGAACGCCCGGTCGAGGACCGCCGCGGCCAGCCCCTCCCGGTCGGCCACGCCGGCGCCACGGCCGCACGGCGTTGTGGGCGAACCATTGCCGGGGGTTCCGGTGGGGCTGGTCGCGGTCGAGGGCCACGCCTGGGTCGCCGTCGCGCAGGGCCCGTATGTACGCCTGGCCGACGGCCGTCGTCTCGACGTCGGTGCGGTGCCGCTGCGGATGGCGGTGGCGCCCGCCGGAGTCTGGGTCTCGGTTTTCGGCGACGGCGATCTTGCGCTCGTCGACACGGCGGGGAACCGGGTGATCCGCCGCGCCCATCTGGGCCAGGGGGCGCAGCCCGAAGGGCTGGTCGTCGCGGGGGAGTCGGTCTATGTCGTTGACCAGATGGGTGCGCGCGTCGTCCGGCTGGACGTGCGGAGCGGACGCGTCCGCGGGCAGGCTGCTGTGGGCAGCGGGCCCCGGTTGATCGCCGCCGGTGACTCAGCGCTCTGGGTCACCAACTTCGTTGACGACACCGTCACGCGCATCCAGCTCACGGCGGACGGCGGGTTGGGCCGGCGGGTGACGATTCCCGTATGCCGTGGCCCCCAGGGCGTCGTCGTCACCGCCGCCCGTGTCTTGGTTGCCTGCACCCATGACGACGCGGTCGCGGTGATCGATCCGCGCACCGATCGCGTCAACGACACAATCTCCGGCATCGACAGTGCGGATGCTGTGATCGCGGTCGGCCAGCGAGTGGTGGCGATCGGCGCACGCGGTCCCACGGCATACGTCATCGATCCGGCGAGCGCGAAAGTGACGGGACGGCTTGCTTTGGATGCGCAGGGCACGGCGGCCGACGGCAATGTCGATGCCGTCGTCGTCGGAGATCAGCTATGGGTGACACATCCGACGCCGGGATGGCTCTATCACCTCCCCGTCAGCGCACTCCCGGAAGCAGGTTCCTAGGACCGGGCAATTCTTCTACCGGGATTAAAGATTTGGGCTATCGAGTGGGGGCGGGTTTCAGACCCGTCGAGTGGCCGGTTCAGGGTCATCGAGTGGCCGCTTCAGAATCGCGGCGGCCTCTCGACGGGGCTGAACCGGCCTCTCGACGGGTCTGAACCGGCCTCTCGACGGGGGAGGGGGGAGGGGTCACTCGTCGGCGGGGAGGATGACCGAGCGAGAGCAGGTACGGATGGTCCGCGTCGCGGCCGGCGGCGGTGGCGAGAGCGACGGCATACCGGTGGATGCGCGCGAGTTCGGCAAGCGGCTCGCCGCAGCCGTGTTCCACCCGCCCGCCGGCCGACTCGACGACCTCGACGATGTCGTCGGGAATGCGATCCAGACCCCAGACGAGCGTGCCCGGACCACACGTCGCGACCGGGCCGTGACGGTATTCACCGACTGCATAGGACTCCACCCAGGCGCCCGACGACTCGCGCACCTTGAGCGCGGCCTCCTCGCCCACGTGCCGAGCCCACCCCGTGGCGAGGACGACGAGTTGCCGAATACCGTTGTCCGGCAACGGACTTGCCAGGGCCGCTCACACAGAGCGACAAGCTGGTTCAGCCCGTCCAGTGGACTGCGGTCGTATGCCGCACCTGCCGGCTCCTGCTCGGCCATCGCTGCGCGCAGGAGCGCGAGCTGGGTGGTCGGGAAGCGGGTCTGCACGAGGCTCTGCTCGTCGGCGAAGGAGAGGTCGACGATGTCCGTAGCCAGCGCGGCCAGCGGCGTACCCTGCTCGCCGAGCAAAGCGGTGACCGGGATGCCGGGCTGTTGCTCGGCGATCAGCCGCACGGCATCCAGCAGTTCCGAGGACGTGCCGGACCGGCTGATGGCGACGACCCGGTCATACGGGCGGAAGACCGGAGGCACCTCGCTGGCGATCAGGACATCGGTGACGCCGAACACGGCGCTCTCGCGGATCTCGGCATAGGCGAGCCCGACGTAGTAGGACGTGCCGCAACCGAGCACCAGGACCCGCTCGCCCGGGCCGGGCACACCGGGCGGGGCGGTCCGGCCGAGGTCGATCGCGGCCTGCCACATCCGCGGCTGGCTGGCGATCTCGGCGAGCGTCTGCGAGCTGGCTCCGCCTGGGGTCGTGGTCATCTCGGCTTCTCCTCGGATTGGGGGACATCAGCATGGTGGAGCGGCAAGCTGGCGGCGAGTTGAGCGACGACGGCGAGCGGCTGCTGGCCGGCCGTCCCGCCGGGTGACCGTGTGGACAGCGTCCCGGCCGCGACCCCGTGTTGCAGGGTGGCCGACCAGGCGGCTCCCGACGCCAACAGGGCCAGGCAGGTGCCCGCGAGCGTGTCACCGGCGCCTACCGTGTCCGCCACGGTCACCTCCTGTGCCGCAACCTGCCAGCTGTCGGTCCGGGTATGGACGCTCGCCCCCGCCGCGCCAAGCTTGGTCGTGTCCAGCGGCCGGTGTAAATGAGACGGGCGTAGGTTCGGTTTCGAGACCGCTCAAAGTCATCGAAGGAAGGACCCTACGCCCGTGTCTGCACGAGTATCACCCACCGATCGGATCCACGCCAGGATCGACGCCCTGTTCGCGCAGGACCGGCCGTTGCCGGAGGTTTTGGAGGAGGTGGCCCGGGCTCGGCGCGCAGCTGTTGATGCAGGCCGCCGTGGAGGCCGAGGTCACCGAGTTCCTGGGCCGGGAGCGCTACCAGCGCGCCGCGACCATCACCGACGCCCGGCCGGGGTCCCGTAACGGGTACCGGCCGGTGACGGTCAAGACCACCGCCGGACCGGTCCAGCTGGAGCGGCCGAAGCTGCGCGGCGCCACCGCCGCGTTCGCCTCCCGCCTGTTCGGTAAGCATGTGACCAAGACCAACGCGTTGGAGTCGTTGGTGATCGCCGCGTTCGTGCGGGGCCTGTCGGTGCGGGATGTGGAGGCCACCTTGGCTGAAGCCCTCGGGGACCAGGCCGCGATCTCCAAGTCCACCGTCTCCACCATCTGCCAGGCGATCACCGCCGAGTACGGGCAGTGGGCTGCCCGCCGCCTGGAGGGGGTGAGCGTGGATTACCTGTTCCTGGACGCCTCGTTCTTCCGGACGCACCAAGGCAGCCCGGCCGAGCCGGTGCTGGCCGCCTGGGGGATCAGCACCGACGGCAAACCCGTCTTCATCGGGTTGGCGCCCGGGGCCGGGGAATCCACCGACGCGTGGGTCGACTTCCTGGCCGACCTGCGCCATCGGGGCCTGGGCAGTCCGCTGCTGGTCATCTCCGACGGCGCTCAAGGATTGATCGCCGCGATCGAGCAGATCTACCCGAAAGCGTTGCGGCAGAGGTGCCTCATCCACCGGCTGCGGAACGTTCTGGCGAAGGCCCCGACCGGGATGCAGGACGAGATCCGCGACGGCTACTGGGCCATCTTCGACACCACCGACCTCGATATCGAACCCGGCCCCGCGCTGGTCGACCTGATCGACACCCGCGTCCGCGCGTTCGCCGAGAAGTACGCCGCCATCTACCCGGCGGCGATGAAGATCCTGCTCACCGACGCCGCCGGACTGAGCGCCTACCTGCGCTTCCCGGCCGAGCACCAAAAACGGATCCGGCACTCCAACTTCATCGAACGCACCTTCGGCGAAACCCGCCGCCGCGCCAAAGTCATCGGCCGCTTCCCCGGCGAGACCTCCTGCATCAGCCTGGTCTGGGCCGTCCTGGACCGCGCCTCCGCCGGCTGGCGCGGCCTGGCCATGACCCCCGCCGGCTCACGCCTGCTACACGACCTCCGCCGATCCCTACTCGACCCACCCGCGAACTACGACCCCGACACGCCGACCAAACCGACGCTGTCACCGCCACCGCGTAACATCAACCCCACGAAACCTGAACCAGGGCCCGCGCGTTTACACCGGAATCTGGACGCCACCCCAAGCTTGAGGACCACCGCGGGGAGGCGCGGGTCACGCCCCTGTCGAGGCATGAGCGCGAGCAATTCCATGACGACAACCGCGAGCGGCTCGCTCGCGTCGGCTCCGGCCAGCCCGCGGGCCTCCGACTCGTTGACGAAGAGCACGTCGGACTCGCCGATGGCCTCGCGAGCACCACTGCCCCACAGGCGATCCGGGTCGTCATTGGTGTCGAGGCTGACCGTGCACCCGAGTTCACGGGCGCGACGAAGGCGCGTGTGCAAGTCGTCGCGCGCGCCGGCGTGGAGGAAGAACGAGCTGACGTAAACGTGGCCGGCCGATGTGAGCAGCTGGTCATCGAGGTCGGCCACCGTCAGGGCGGTCATGGCCCCCAAATCGGTCAGGATCTCCCGATCACCCGGATCGTCGGCGCGGACCAGGATGACCGAGGAGCCCGTTCTCACGGTCGGGTCGATGCGGACGGGCCCGGCGTCGACGCCGCGCTCAGTGAGCCAGCGATGGCAGGCCGCACCGAACTCGTCCTCGCCGCGAACGGCCTTGAGGCGCACCGGAGTCCCGGCCGCGGCGACGGCGCACGCCGTGATTCCGGCGCTGCTGCCGAGCGTCATCACCGTGCCGGCGACGAGATCCTCGGACTGGCCGAAGCGCAAGGCCCGGCCGTCGGTGGGGACGCCGGCGACGACGATGTCGGGGCACAGTTCGCCGATGACAAGGATGGGGGAGGCGGTCATCGGCCACCCGAGACGTCGATCGTGATGCCGGTGACATACCCGGCACCGTCCGAGACCAACCACCGCACGACGGTTGGCGCCCTCGTGCAGATCGCCGGCCGCGACCGCGGACCCAGTGCCGAGACCACGCTCGTCAGCGCGATTCGGCACACTGTGGCCCGGGTGCTCGACATTCCGGACGACCTGGTCGGCGTCGTGCGCCTGCCCTGACACCCCGTCGAAAGGCCGGTTCAGGGTCATCGAGAGGCCGGTACCGGCCTCTCGATGACCCTGAACCGGCCTTTCGACGGGTCTGAACCGGCCTTTCGACGGGTCTGAACCGGCCTTTCGACGGGTCTGAACCGGCCTTTCGACGGGGGCGGAGGGGGTCAGGCGGTCGAGTGGTCGCCCAGGTCGACGGCGGCGCGGCCGGCTTCGAGGCGCGCTACGGGCACCCGGAAGGGGCTGCACGAGACGTAGTCCAGGCCCGCCTTGTGGAAGAAGTGGATCGACTCGGGGTCGCCACCGTGCTCGCCGCAGACGCCGATGTGGATATCCGGGCGGGTCTTGCGGCCCGACTTCACGCCCATCTTCACCAGCGAGCCGACACCGAAGGCGTCGAGCGTCTCGAACGGGGAGATCGTCAGCACGCCCGACTCGAGGTAGTCGGCGAAGAAGGCGCTCTCGACGTCATCGCGCGAGAAGCCCCACGTCGTCTGGGTCAGGTCGTTGGTGCCGAAGGAGAAGAACTCCGCCTCCTCCGCGATGCGGCCGGCCGTGAGGGCGGCTCGCGGCAGCTCGATCATGCAGCCGATCGGGATACGCAGTTCGACACCTGACGTCGAGGCGACGTCGGCGAGGATCTTCTCGGCCCGGTCACGGATGATCTGCAACTCGCGCACGGAGCCCACGAGCGGGACCATGATCTCGGGCTTGGGCTTCTTGCCTTCGCCGAGCAGGTGCACCGTCGCCTCGGCGATCGCGCGGATCTGCAGGTCGAACAGGCCGGGGATCTTCAGCCCCAGGCGCACGCCGCGCAGGCCGAGCATCGGGTTGGCCTCGTGGGTACGCTGCACCGCCGCGAGCAGCTTGAGGTCGTGCGGGTCGACCTCGCCCTTGGCCTCGGCCAGCGCGACCTTGACCGAGAGCTCGGTCAGGTCGGGGAGGAACTCGTGTAGCGGCGGGTCGATGAGCCGGATCGTCGTCGGCAGGCCGTCCATGGCGCCGAGCAACTCGATGAAGTCCTGGCGCTGGATCGGCACGAGCGCATCGAGCGACGCCTGCTTCTCCTCGTCGGTCTCGGCGAGGATGACATTCTCGACATACTGCCGGCGCTCGCCGAGGAACTGGTGCTCGGTGCGGCACAAGCCGATGCCCTGGGCGCCGCGGTCGCGGGCGCGCTTGGCGTCCTCGGCCGTGTCGGCGTTGGCGCGCACGCGCAGGCTGCGCACGCCATCGGCATACCGGAGCAACCGGTCGACGGAGCGGATCAGGTCGAGCGTCTCGGCGTCGCCGTGGACCGCGGCCTCGGCCGCGTCGATGCCCTCGGCGATATAGGTCATCACGGGCGAGTCGACGACCGGCACTTCACCGACGAAGATCTCGCCGGTTGCGCCGTCGATGGCGATGATGTCGCCCTCCGTCAAGGTGGTCTTGCCGACCTTGACGGTCTTGCCGACGGGGTCGACCTTGAGCGCCTCGGCGCCGACGACGGCGCACATGCCCATGCCTCGCGCAACGACGGCCGCGTGCGAGGTCTTGCCGCCGCGCGCGGTCAGCACGCCGACCGACGCGACCATGCCGGGCAGGTCGTCGGGGGAGGTCTCGCGGCGCACGAGGATGACCGAGTGGCCCTCCTGCTTGCGGGCGATCGCGCCGGCATTGTCGAAGGCGATCTCGCCCACGGCCGCGCCGGGGGAGGCGCCGAGGCCCTTGGCGAGCGGCTGGGCGCCCGAGGCGGCGTCGAAGTGCGGGAAGAGCAGCTGGGTCAGCTGGGTCCCGGTGACTCGGCCGATGGCCTCATCGAGCGTGATCAGGTGCTCGTCGACCAGTTGGGTGGCGACACGGAAGGCCGCCGCCGCGGTGCGCTTGCCGACGCGGGTCTGCAGCATCCACAGCTTGCCCCGCTCGATGGTGAACTCGATATCGCACAGGTCGCGATAGTGGGTCTCGAGGCGGCGCATCGCGGCGCGCAACTCGGCATACGACTTGGGGTCGAGGTGCTCCAGATCCGCGAGCGGGAGGGTGTTGCGGATGCCGGCGACGACGTCCTCGCCTTGAGCGTTCGACAGGTAGTCACCGTAGACACCGCTGTGGCCGCTACTCGGGTCGCGGGTGAAGCAGACGCCGGTGCCGGAGGTGTCACCGAGGTTGCCGAAGACCATCGCCATCACGTTGACCGCGGTGCCGAGGTCGTGCGGGATGCGCTCGCGGCGACGGTAGAGGCGCGCACGCTCGGTGTTCCAGCTGTTGAAGACGGCCTCGATGGCCATGTCGAGCTGCGTGCGCGGGTCCTGCGGGAAGTCCGCCCCGCTCTGCTCCTGCACGATCGCCTTGTATGCCGCCACGACGGCCTTGTGGTCGTCCGCGGTCAGCTCGGGGTCGCTCTTGACGCCAGCCTTGGCCTTCTGGGCATCGAGCGCGTCGGCGAAGAGGTCGCCGTCGATGTCGAGCACGGTCTTGCCGAACATCTGGATCAGGCGCCGGTAGCTATCCCACGCAAAGCGCTCGTCGCCCGCGAACTTGGCCAGGCCCTCGACGGAGCGGTCGTTGAGACCGACGTTGAGGACCGTCTCCATCATGCCCGGCATCGAGAACTTCGCGCCGGAACGGACCGACAGGAGCAGGGGCTCTTCGTCGGCGCCGAAGTGCCGGCCGATCTGGTCCTCGGTCGCGCGCAGGGCCATGGTGACCTCGACGCGCAGGCTCGGCGGGACGTGGCCATTGGCGAGGTAGGCCTTGCAGGCCTCGGTGGAGATCGTGAAACCGGGTGGTACGGGCAATCCCATGTTGACCATCTCGGCGAGGTTCGCGCCCTTGCCGCCCAAGAGGTCCTTCTGGTCCTTGTTACCCTCACTGAACTGGAATACGTATGTGGACAATGCCGCCTCCTTGAAGTGCTTTCATGTTTCCACGTCGATTCCCGGTGGGTGTACCAAGGACCGCCTGGCATCCGCCAGTTGCCCCGTGTAGGCAGCGGTGGGAGGCGGGGCTCTCCTAGCGAAAACCGTTGTGGGGATTGAGGGCTGGCGATCGTGACAGTGGATTGAGAGGATCGAACCCATGTTGCGGGACTGGGCCGAGGGTGACCTATCAGACATCATCGCGCGCCATCCCGAGTGGTTCGCGGTCACCGGTGGCGTCCCGCCGGCGAATGGTCTAGTCCCGCTCGGGTCGGGCGAGTCGTATGCCGTCTGGCGGGCCGGCGATCTCGTCGTCCGGATCGCGCGGCGCCCGGCGGCTGAACTGCCCGTGGACCTGGCGCAGGAGCGTGCGGCACTGCTGTTGGCGCCGGCCGGTCTCGGGCCGCGGGTCATCGGAGCCGGCGAGGTCGAGGTGGCCGGGGCTGGGGCGTTTCCCTATCTTGTCGAGTCGCTGGTGCCGGGCCGGACGCTGGCGCCGTCGCAGTGGTCGGACGGGTTGCGCGCCCTGCTCGTCGCCGACCTGGCGCTTCTGCATGAGCGCACGTGGCCGGGGCCCGGGCCGGCGTCCGAGGCGTTGGCCGGCACGGGGCCGGCGGCCGGGCGGATCGACTTCGTGGCCCGGGTGGAGGAGGTTGTTGACTGGTGGGCGCCGCGCCTCGGGGGAGCCGAGCGAGAGGCGTGGTGGCCGCTGGTCGCGCCCATGCGGGCATACGGCAAGGATGTGGCGGGTGCCTTCGCCGATCTGGACCGGTTCAGCCTCATCCACGGCGACCCGGTGTGCACCAACGTCCTTGTGCACCAAGGAGTTCCGCGACTGATCGACTGGGAGTGGGCGGCGATCGGCGACCCGGCGCGCGACATCGGCTTCCTCGGTGGTGCGGTTCATGCCGCCCCCTGGTATGCGTCCGTGAACGACGGTCAGGTGGACGCCCTCGTGCGCGCCTATGTCGATGCCGGCGGATGCGGGGATGCCGCCGCCCTTCGGCTGCGCCGGGACGCCTGGCTGGCGCTGGAAGCCTTCAGCACGTCGGCCTATCTGGCTTGGGTGGTCGCCGACAACCCGGGGCGCGACCACGGCTGGCGTCCCGCCGCCGCCCACCAGCTGTTGACCACCCTGTCGGACGTCCTGGCGCCGTTTGCGAGACCGGCTCGGGACTAGGGTGACGCGCGGAGGTGGTCGGTGGTGGCGAGGAAGCGTCGGTTCTCGGATCGGCTGGCGGCATCCCCGCTGCGCCGGCTGACGGGCAAGCACACGGTGCTGCTGGAGTATGTCGCGCCCCGTTCGGGGGCCTCGGTCTCGCTCCCCGTGTGGGCCGTGCCTTGGGCTGGGGGTTGGGTGGTCGTGGTCGGCAAGGCCGAGGCCAAAACCTGGTGGAAGGCCTTCCGGCGCGAGCTGCCCGCGACGATTGTCGACGTGCGCAGCCGCCACGAGGTGGTGGGTCGTCTGTTGGCGACCGACCATGTCTATTACGACGCCTTGGCGGCGTATGTCGCGGCCATCCCCGCCGCGGGCCGGGTCGCCAAGCCGGGCGTGCCCATCGTGTTCTTCCGTGCGCGCCTGCCCGAGGCTCCCTCACCTCTACTAGGCCGTGTTTAGGTGACCTAGAGCAGGGTCTACCCTGCTGGAGGTCACTTAACCTGTGTTGAGTCGGCGCGGTGAGCGCCTGGCCCGCCGGACGTGGGTCGATGCGGGGCCTAGCTGAGGACGTCCTTGCGCGCGAAATGGCGGTAGGCGAGCGCTAAGAAGACCGTCGTGTAGAGCGCGCACCAGGCCACGCCATGCAGCATCTCGCTCAGGTCGGGCTCGACTTGGAAGAGCTCGATCCAGCCCCGGCTGTAGTGATTCGGCAGAGCGCGACGCCAGTCACCGAGCGCATCGAGCGCGTCCAGGATCGAGGAGACGATCGCCGCCAGCACGGCCGCCCCGACCGCGCCCAGCGGGGTGTCGACGGCCACGCCGACCCAGAAAGCCAGCGCGGCAAAGGGCAGGACCGACACGAACACATAGCCACTCGCGAGCGCCAGATGGCCGAGGACCGTGGGCCAGTCGAGCGTCCCGGCCAGCGGGATCGTCAGCGCCGCCCAGCCGTATGCCAGCCCGCCCACCACCAGCGACCAACTCACGAACGCCACGAGCGCCACCGCCGAGGTGAGCAGACCGATGATCAGTTTGCTCGTCAGCAGGCGGGCGCGCGGCACCGGAGCCGTGAGCAGATAGCGCAGCGACCCCCAACTCGCTTCTGCCGGAACGGAATCACCGACGAAGAGCGCCGCCAGAATCAGGATCAGCAACTCCGCGGCCACGAGCAGCATGAAGACGGCGAAGTTGGCGGCTCCGCTGGTCGCGAGGTCGGAGAAGAGCGCACCGCCCGGGTCGCCGCCGTCACCCAGGGCGAAGGCCGCGACAACGATTAGTGGCAAGGCGAACAGGATCGCGCCCGCCCACAGGGTCCTCGGCCGGCGCAGTTGTCGGCGGGCCTCGGCGCGCAGCGGCAGTGCGCGGCGGGCCCGGCCGATCGCCTCGCCGGCCAGGTGCTCGGGTGCGGGTGTGGTGCTCATCGCGGCCTGATCTGTCGGAGTCGGTCGGTGCGGGTGTCGACCCCGCTGGTAGCACCGTCGTGGCCGTCGTGGCCGTCGTGGCCGTCGTGGCCGTCGTGGCCGTCGTGGCCGTCGTGGCCGGCCGGGCCGGGTGAGCCCGGGCCGCCCACCGCGCCGTTGCCGGCGAGGACCGGTCTGCCGCCCGCGATGGTGTCGAGGAAGACGTCCTCCAGGTGCCGATCGCGCGTCACACCTAGGTCGGCCACGGCGCCGGCAGCCACGACGCGCCCAGCCTGCATGACCACGACGTGGCTGCAGGTCTGCTCGACCTCGGCGAGCAAGTGACTGGAGACGATCACGGTGCGGCCGGCGGCGGCATACGTCTGGAGGATCGGGCGCAGTGCGGCGATCTGCGGCGGATCGAGGCCGTTCGCGGGCTCGTCGAGGATGAGCACGGCTGGCCGCCCGAGCATGGCCTGGGCGATGCCAAGCCGCTGTCGCATGCCGTGGCTGTAGGAGCGCACTGGCCGGTCGATCGCACCGCCGAGGGCCGCCACGTCGAGCGCCTCCTCGAGGTCGGCCTCGTGGGCCGGCCGCCCGGTTGCGGCCCAATAGGCGTGCAGATTCTGCCGACCGGTCAGGTGCGGCACGAAGCCCGGGCCTTCGATGAGCGTCCCGACATTGGCGAGGACGGCGGCGCCGGGCCGTACGCGTTGGCCGAGGATGTGCGTCTCGCCCGCGTCGGCGCCGATCAGGCCGACGGCCATACGCAAGGTCGTGGTCTTGCCCGCGCCATTGGGGCCGAGCAGGCCGACGACCTGGCCGCGCTCCGCGCGCCAACTGACGTCGTCGACGGCGCGATGCCCGTCGCCATAGACCTTGACCAGACCCCGCACCTCGAAGGTCACCGGCGCGTCCGCGTCCCCAGCCCGTATGCCACGGCCCCCGTCTTCGGCCGCGACCGCCTCCCCGCGATGACCCATCCCGCCGGCCGACGCCTCTTCCCGAGCTGGTATGCCGTGGCTCCCCACCCCGGCAGCCACCACCTCCTCA
Source organism: Nostocoides vanveenii (assembly GCF_039531165.1). Classification (NCBI taxonomy): domain Bacteria; kingdom Bacillati; phylum Actinomycetota; class Actinomycetes; order Micrococcales; family Intrasporangiaceae; genus Nostocoides; species Nostocoides vanveenii. The sequence goes on from NZ_BAAAPN010000021.1 coordinate 65,317, forward strand.
AGGTGGCCGGGATCCTCGTCGGGTCTCCCGGGTGAGGGGTCAGGCGTCGACTCGGCGCGCGGCCACGGCGCGGCGAAACGATCCGGCCTGCGGCGTCGGCCGCCGCGGACCAGAGCGGCACCCGTGAGAAGCGCCAGCAGGGCGAGCGTCGCCGCGGCCACCCAGGCGGTCTCGCGATCCACGAGCGCCGGGCCGCCGAGGGGTGTGCCGCCCGCAACCGGAAGGATCAGGGCCGGAGAATCAAGCGTGATGGCATCGGTCCGGGCCGCAACCGGGCCCCGGTAGGCCGCGTCGGTGGCGCTGATAAGCACCCGCCATGTCGAGCCAGCCGGCAGTTGCCATGTCGCCATCGGCAAGGTCACCGCCACTGTTGTCCGACGCCCCGGCTCGGTTGCGAACCGCAGGGGCGCGGTCAGCGGCCGGACCAGGCGCGCAGACTCGCCCTGCACCTGCCACAACGAGGCATAGAGCGTGACCTCGCTGCCCGACGACGTGACATCGAGCGTCAGCCAGGGAGCGCCCACCGCCGTGAGTGACTCGGTCAAGCGGCTGGTGTCGAACGCGACTGACTGGCCAGGCAGTGCCGCGAGCGAATAGCTCGGCGCCGCAGACAGATCCGGCCCCGACGGCACCGACGTGATCGCCGAAGGCACGCCGCCGGGCGGGTTCAGCAGCCGGCCACCGCCGACACCATGCAAAGCCAACTCCCGGCTCCCAACCCGGCCAGCCACCGCGGCCGGGTCGTAGGCCGGCAAGGAGAGCACGCGGGCCGCGTTCTGGCCGCGGCGCGGGCGCACGGCATACGTGAAGGCGGGGATCGGCAGCTCGGATTGGCGGGAAATGCGCTGCCGCAGTGCGCCATTCAGCCACGTGTCGATCGATGCCGTGACGTCTTCGCGCTCGGAGCGCGCCGCCGCCGACCCGGAGCCCACGGTCGCTGCCGCGTCAGTGCCGCTCCCGTCGTGGCCACCGTTGGTCCAGCGGACCGCCACGGGGACGCCGTCGGCCAAGAGGGTGCGCGCGGTCGCGTCCGCCTGGTCGATCCCGAAGAGTGTGTCGGTCATGCCCTGGACGAGATAGACAGGCGCTTTCACCCTCGCGAGATCCGTTGCGGGACTGTGCTTTCGGAGCAGATCAAGTAGAGCGGGACTGGGCTGCCCGGTCTCTGCCGCTCGGACGAACTCGCGGCACAAGGTGGGCTCGAAGCGTCCGCACGCCCCGCTCACGTCCGCGCCACCACCTGCACCGCTCTGCGAGCCGATCAGAAAGGCGGCCGCCCAGAGTTGCTTGAATGGACCCGGCGTCGCCGTCTCCCCAGCGATGGCGGCAGCATTCGGGAAGAAGGCATCGGCCAGGTCGTGCCACGTGATCATCGCGACCACCGAGTCGACGCGCGGGTCGCGCGAGGCGGCCATCAGGGCGAGCGCGCCCCCATAGGAGCCGCCCATGACCGCCACGCGCGGGTCCCCGCTCGCGTCCCGCAAGACGCGCGCATTCGCGCCGAGCGAATCGATCAACGCCGAGGCATCGGCCACCTCGTAGGCCGGGTCCATCAGGTGGATCAAACCGCCCGATCGCCCGAAACCCCTAGCCGTATAAGCAAGTACGACGTAGCCCTCGCTTGCGAGGCGCTGAGCGTCGGCCCGTAGGTCGGCCTTGCTGCCGCCGAATCCATGCGCCAGCAGGACCGCTGGCGCAGGCGCGTGCGACTGCGGCAGGTACAGGTCGGCATCCAGGGTCACGGCCGACCCGTCGGCTTCGGCGCCGACCGGGATACGCAGTGACTGAGGCGCGATCGGCGCCTGCGGGTCCGGGCGCAGGCTCCACACGGTCATACCGGCAATGATCGCGAGCACGGCGACGACTGTCGCGAGCAGGGCGCGCCGTCGGTTCATGGGCAGATTGTGTGGCACGGCCCTGATAAGCGCAGCCGAAGGCCGGCGCAAACCCGTCGTGCTGGCCGAGCGCGGACGGCTCTAGGGCCCGCCTGCACCGCTTCGCCACGCATACCTGCCTTCGTCACCCATACCCGCGTCCCACGGGGTGTCGGCGTGGCGACGCGGGTGCACAGGTGGCGAAACGGTGTCGATGCTCGCCCGCACGGGCTAACTCAGGCCGATGATGGCGCCGTCGGGAGTCAGGTCGATGCGTTCGGCGTTGGGGTGGCTGGACAGGCCGGGCATGGTGCGCATCTCGCCGCAGATCGCGTAGACATAGCCCGCGCCGGCCGCCGCGCGCACCTCGCGTACCGGCAGGCGCCACCCGGTGGGGGCGCCAAGCAGCTTGGGGTCGGAGGAGACCGACAGGTGCGTCTTGGCGATGACGACGGGCAGGGCGCCGAAGCCCAGCTTTTCGTATGCCGCGAGCGCGCTCGCCGCTGCCGGCAGCACGTCGATCCCCTCGGCCCCATAGACCTTGCGCGCCACCGCATCGATCTTGTCGACGAGCGGGGCGTCGAGTTCATAGGTGAAGCGGAAGTTGGTCGGCCGGTCGAGGGCTTTGAGCAGGGCTTCGGCGAGGGCTTCGGCGCCGGCCCCGCCCTCGGCCACGTGCCGGGTCACGGCGACATCGATGCCGAGACGCTCGGCCGCGTCGATGACGACCTGGTGCTCGCTCGCGTGGTCGCTCGGGAAGGCATTGATCGCCACCACGGGCGAGACCCCGAAGGTGTTGACGATCTCGATGTGCTTGATCAAGTTCGGCAGGCCCGCGCGGACATCGTCCGGATTCTCCTCGAGCATCTCCGGCGGCAGGGGCTTGCCGGCCTTGACGTCAAAACGCCCGGAGTGCGTCTTCAGGGCGCGGATGGTGACGACGAGGACCGCGGCGTCCGGGCGCAAGCCGGAGACCCGGCATTTGACGTTCATGAAGCGCTCGCACCCCATGTCCGCACCGAAGCCGGCCTCGGTCAGGACGATGTCGGCGCGCCGCGTGGCGACGAGGTCGGCGACGATCGAGGAGTTGCCGGTGGCGATATTGCCGAAGGGCCCGCAGTGGATCAGCGCGGGCGTGCCCTCGAGTGTCTGCAGGAGGTTGGGGTTCAGCGCATCCTGGAGGATCACGGCCATCGCGCCGGCGGCGCCGAGGTCGTCCGCGGTGATGGGGCGGCCGGCATACGAATAGCCGATCACGATGCGGCGCAACCGTTCTCGGAGATCTTCCAGTGAGGTGGCGAGCGAGAGCAGCACCATCACCTCGGACGCGGCGGTGATGTCGAAGCCGCTCTGGCGCGGGACACCGTCGACCTTGGAGCCGAGACCGACGACGAGATTGCGCAGGGCGCGGTCGTTGACGTCGAGCACGCGACGCCAGGTGATGTTGTGGGGGTCGATCTGCAGCTGGTTGCCGTGGTGGAGATGGTTGTCCACGATCGCAGCCAGCAGATTGTGCGCGGCGGTGATCGCGTGGAAGTCACCGGTCAGATGGAGGTTGAGCTTGTCCATCGGGACAACCTGGCTGTAGCCGCCGCCGGCGGCACCGCCCTTGATCCCGAAGGTCGGCCCCATCGACGGCTGACGCAAGGTGACGGCCACATTCCGGCCGATGCGAGCTAGGCCATCGGCGAGCCCGACCGCGGTCGTCGTCTTGCCCTCGCCGAGCGGCGTGGGAGTGACGGCCGAGATGACGACGTACTTCGCGCGTTGCTGCGTCGGCTGGCCCGGCGCGGTGAGGCAGGCGAGGTCGATCTTGGCGACCGAGCGGCCATACGGCTCGACGAACTGCGGCGGTATGCCGAGGCGACCGGCGATCTCGACGGGCGGGCGGAGACTGGCAGCGCTGGCAATCTCAATGTCGGTGGGGATACCCATGCCCGTATCTTGCCCCTCGTGCCTCCCTGCCTCGGCACGCAGGTCAGAAGGACACGAGCCTCGGCGCCAACGAGACGGGCTGGCCGTATGCCCTTGCCCCCCAGCAGTAGGCCCGTCGCGCCTACACGGCGCAGCCACCCATGCCCCCCATGGCCAGTTGCGTGACACCACTGGTCAGTACCTTGGCAGGCGCCGGAGTCAGCGAGTCGCGCTGATCCCCAGATGCTCGCGAGCCTTTGTCGCCATCGCCCCAGCACAGCAGAGCGCCCCTTCGGACGGCGCACGTTGTGCCCTCGCCGACCGCGATCGAACTGATGTCGCTGGTCAGCCCGACAACCTGGGCGGGAGTCGGGACGGCATACGACATCGACCCATTGCCGACATTGCCTGCGTAGTTGTGCCCCCAGCACTTGGCTGCTCCGGCCGTGGTGATGACACACACGGTTGCCGAAACGCCGTCTGCGCTGACCGAGCGGACGCAGCGGCCGAGGCTGGAGACCGGGACGGGCACACAGGAAGCCCGCCGTGACGAGCTTGACGTCCTGGGCCGGGCCGGCCTGCGCCGGCGCAGCGACGCCTGCCGTCGCCGCTGCCAGCGTCAGCGCCGAAAGGTGGTGCGTTTCCGAACCATGGCTTCCCCTTCGCCGTGCGAGGTCGCCGGCCCCTGCTGGCAGACGCCCCTGCGAAAACTATGCCGAAACGAGGTAGCCGACGGGGGCTTGCGCGGCCAACGGATGCGCTCGTCCTCTCAGAGCAACGCGTGTTGTCGCACGGGCGATATCGACTTGCCGCATTCGGAGCGCGTTGCCAGGGTGGAGGGGTGAACGGACTACCGGTCGCGTATCAGATGCGCGCTGCAATCGACGCGGACGCGGCCGCTCGCGTCGCCCTCCATGACATCGTCTGGGCCGGTGATGGCGGCGGACCGGCCGATGTGCGCGAGGCGGGGTCGCGGCCGCGCGGAGCCCTCGTCGTTGAGTATGACGGCGACATCGTCGGTGCGTGCGGATCGCGCGATCTCTTGCTCGGGCTCCCCGGCCCGTTGGGCGGTGTGCGCGCGGTGGCCGTCGAGGGACTGACTCAGGTGGGGGTGCATCCGGATCACAGTCGCCGGGGCGTCTTGCGCGCGATGGTCGGTAGCCACCTGGAGTGGACGAGGGCGAGCGGCCGGACGCTCGCGGTTCTGAAGGCATCCGAGCCGGGAATCTACGGCCGGTTCGGTTATGGAATGGCGTCGGTCGCGGCCCTGACGTCATTCCCCGCCGGGACGAAATGGACTGCGCCCCAAGGGATTGTCGATCTGGCAGAAGCGACCCACACCGCCATGGCCACCGCCGAGCCCGAACACGCCGAGCGCCTGTATGCCGTGTGGTCGGCGTGCGCGAACGTCCACCTTGGGATGGTCGCGCGCAGCGTCGAGGACATTGCGCGCACGACTCGAGATGTGCCGGAGTTGCGCGTCGGCAAGGAGCCCCGGCGCCTGATGTTTGCCACGCGCGAGGGGGTCGACGTCGGGTTCGCGTGGTTCCGTCGCGACGGCGCCTGGTCCGCCGGCCGGCCCGCCGGGACTGTCGACGTCACCTGGTTCGTGGGCGTCGACCAGGGCGCACGACTGGCGCTGATGCGCAGGCTTGTCGACCTCGACCTCGTGACCTCCGTCGTCAACTGGGTGGCTCCCGACGACCCCCTGGTGACCTGGCTCGGTTCCCCGCGGGCGCTTGACGCGCGAACCACCGATTCGGTCTGGCTGCGCATCGCCGATCTGCCCGCCGCCGTTGCCGAACGGGGGTATGCCGCGCCCTGCGACCTCCGGATCGAGGTGCGGGATCACGTCATACCGGCGAACGACGGCGTATGGCGCGTGGTCGCGGACGCGACCGGCATCGGTCGCGCCGAGCGCACCGACGGGGCGCCGGACCTCACCCTCGACATCGCCGACCTCGGCGCTTGTTGGCTGGGCGGTCAGACCATCGGCGCCCGCGCAGAGGCGGGGTTTGTCGTCGAGCACCGCCCCGGCGCCGTGCTCGCGCTGGACGCCGCGCTGCGCACTCTCACCCTGCCCGCTCAGGCTGCCGACTTCTGACGGGTTCCGGCCCTTATCCCCGCGAGTGCAGGGCGGACACGTGAAGGCGTCACGCGGAGCGTGGTAGACGGGCTCATCCCCGCGCGGGCGGGGCGGACGTCCTGGTCGCCGGCCTCTCCGAGTTCGTCGAGGGCTCATCCCCGCGCGGGCGGGGCGGACCGCCCGCGCAGCAGCGCGTCCTCTCGTGCGGAGGGCTCATCCCCGCGCGGGCGGGGCGGACTGCCGTGCGGGAGTGTGGGATTTGCGCGGCTGGGGCTCATCCCCGCGCGGGCGGGGCGGACGCCGGAGACGGCGAACTCGGCAGCGGCCGACGGGGCTCATCCCCGCGCGGGCGGGGCGGACTCACGGGGCGCCGCGGGGTCAACGTGCTCCCGGGGCTCATCCCCGCGCGGGCGGGGCGGACTGCGCAGGTCGGCGGTCATCGCGCTGCGTCCTGGGCTCATCCCCGCGCGGGCGGGGCGGACGAGCGCGGCCGGGATCGCACGCTCGACCGGGAGGGCTCATCCCCGCGCGGGCGGGGCGGACTCCAAATCGTGTCCGTCAACGGCCGCGTCGGGGGGCTCATCCCCGCGCGGGCGGGGCGGACGCGGGTGCTGTCTTCGTGTCGGCGATTGCGTTGGGCTCATCCCCGCGCGGGCGGGGCGGACGGTGACAACGACCGCCACCGGTCCGGTGAGCGGGGCTCATCCCCGCGCGGGCGGGGCGGACCAACTCGGCCTGGCGTTCAAGTACGCGGACGAGGGCTCATCCCCGCGCGGGCGGGGCGGACCAACTCGGCCTGGCGTTCAAGTACGCGGACGAGGGCTCATCCCCGCGCGGGCGGGGCGGACTGCCCAATGCCTACGGGCTGGGGATGAAGGCGCGGCTCATCCCCGCGCGGGCGGGGCGGACAGGTCGAGCGTGGATCTCGCCGCTTGGTATGCGGGCTCATCCCCGCGCGGGCGGGGCGGACGGTATCTCGATATACCCAAGCTTCGTGCTCATGGGCTCATCCCCGCGCGGGCGGGGCGGACTCGGCCTTCGCTGGCAATGTGCCGCACGGCGTGGGCTCATCCCCGCGCGGGCGGGGCGGACAGCGACCGCTTTCCGGGTCGGCGGGGCCGAGCGGGCTCATCCCCGCGCGGGCGGGGCGGACGGCGCGTCGGCGCCGACCGAGATCGACGCCTGGGGCTCATCCCCGCGCCGCCTGGGCCCCGTCGGCCATTGTCAATGGCCAGGTTGAGGTCCCCGCTGGTGGCCAACTGGAAGTCCCCACCCCTCGTGGAGTTTTAGTTGGTTTTGAGTCGGGTTCCTCCGTTCGCTCGGGCTTGTCTCATTCGGTAGGAGTCGCCGTCGGTGACGACGGTGTGGCAGTGGTGCAGGAGCCGGTCGAGCATGCTGACCGCGGTGGTGTGTTCGGGCAGGAATCGTCCCCAGGACTCGAACGGCCAGTGTGACGCGATACCGAGTGAGCGTCTCTCGTAGGCGGCGGCGACGAACCGGAACAGCAGTTGTGCGCCGGTGTCGTCCAGGGGGGCGAAGCCGAGCTCGTCGATCAGGATGAGGTCGTTGCGAAGTAGGGCGTCGATGAGTTTTCCGACGCTGTTGTCGGCTAGTCCTCGATAGAGGGTCTCGACTAGTTCGGCGGCGGTGAAGTACCGGGTCCGGTGCCCGTGCTCGACGGCGGCGGTCCCTAGGGCGATCAGGGTGTGGGACTTCCCGGTGCCGGCGGGGCCGATCAGGCACACGTTCTCCGCTGCGCGGATCCACTCCAGCGAGGAGAGATAGTCAAACGTGGCGGGCGGGATCGAGGAGGCGGCGATGTCGAACTCCTCGAGGGTCTTGGTGACCGGGAACGCTGCCTGCCGCATCCGGGTGCGGGCGTTGGATGCCTCACGCGAGGCGATCTCGGCCTCGACCAGGGTGCGGAGGAACTCCTCGGGTTTCCAGCGTTGGGTCTTCGCGGTCACCAGGAGCTCGGGCGCCAGCCGGCGCATCGCGGCCATCTTCAACCGCTTCAGCCCCTCGTTCAGGTCCGCCGGCAGCGGCGGCGGCGTGGCGGCGGTCACGACACCCCACCCCGATCGGTCCCATCGATCCGGTAGGCGGCCAGCGACCTGGTCGGGACGGTGGGCAGGGTCATTACCAGCGCCTGCCCGGCCGGTGTGGGCCGGGGCGCGTGGCCGTTGGTGGCCAGGATCGAGCGGACGTCGTCGGCGCGCCAACGGCCGAAGCTGACGGCCCGCTCCAGGGCTGCGGTCAGGGCGTCGGTACCGTGCGCGGCGGCCAGGGTGAGCAGCTCGGTGATCTCGGTGTTCAGCTTGGTCACACCCGCCGCGGCGGCCCCGACCAGGAACTGTTCGGCGACCGGCCCCACCGCCAAGAACTCCCGCTCGGCCGGGGTCCGCCCCCGCGCGCTGCGTCGCGGCGACGCTGCCCTGGGCCGGTCGTAGTGGGCGTCGTCGATCGACGTCTCGCCTGGTGCGACCAGCTGGTGTTCGGCGTGGACCTCGCCGGTGACTGGCTCGATCACCCGCAGCACCCGGTCGCGCTGGTCGACTAGTACCGTCACGACCCGCCCGATCAGAGCGTTGGGCACCGAGTAGCGCGCCGAACCGAACCGGATGCAGGACAGCTTGTCGACCTTCCTGGTGATCGGCGCCGCGCCGACCTGCAGCCGCAGCGACGGCAGCTCGCCCAGCACCTCTCGCTCCGACTCCAGCCGCTCGTCCGGGACCGCGTGGATCTCGCTGTGCCGACGGCCGTTGACCTCCACACCCCACGCCTTCGCCCGCTCGTGGAGCCCGGCATAGCCGTCGACCCACGGATCCTCCTCAAGCTCCAACGGCGTGAGGAGGTCGTCCTTGGCGTAACCGACAAGGTTCTCCACGATCCCCTTCGATTCGGGGTCCGCGGCATGACAGAAGTCCGGCCGGAACCGGTAGTGGGACGCGAACCGGACGTAGTCCGGCGCCGGCACCACAATGTTGGCGACCACGCTGCCCTTCAGGCACGCCATCCGATCAGCCAGCACCAGCTTGGGAACCCCGCCGAGCTCCTCGAAGCACTCCGAGAGCATCGCCAGCGTGGTGCTCTGCTGCTCATCGGGCGCGAACCGGACGAACCGGTAACGCGACCAGGCCAGCACCGCACAGAACACATGGACCCGGCGGCCCGCGACCAGCTCCGTGCCCCAATCGATCGCCAACACCTCACCCGGTGTCCAGATCGCCGGACGCCGCCCCGCCGCGCGGGCCTGCCCGATACGCCACTGCCGCTTCGCGTCGGCGACCAGGCGCCGGAAGTTGCGATCCGACCCCTCAAAACCCGCAGCACGCGCGGCCGGCATCAACCGCTTCGCGCTGATCCGCCCCGCGGTGTCGTTGACTTTCTCCACAACCAGCTGCCTGACCGCGTCGTAGTTACGGCCACGCTCGACCCGCGGCATGGGTGGTTCGCCGCGGCTACTGGCCTGATGGGCCGCGATGACCCGCTTGACGGTCTTGTGGGTCGTGCCGCACATCGCGGCCGCTCCCCGGTAGCTGCCCACCTCACGATAGGCCGAAATGATGTCCATCCGTTCTCTTTCGTTCTTCAATGGAAACCCCTGCGTGGTGACGACGGCTGACTAGGCATCGCTACCGTCGCCACGCAGGGCCTCACGAGCCGCTACGACACGCGCAGAACGAGGAGCGGGGACTTCTACTTGGCCACCACCGGAGACCCGACATGGCCACCAGTGGGGACCGCTACCTGGCCACCAGTGGGGACTTTTTCATGGCCACGGACACGTCATGATTCATGGCGCGTGGGAGAACCTCACGGGCTCATCCCCGCGCGGGCGGGGCGGACCGCCCCGCATCCTCCACGACAAACATGCCGTCGGGCTCATCCCCGCGCGGGCGGGGCGGACCACGGACTGCCATCCTGGCCAGGAAGTCGCGTGGGCTCATCCCCGCGCGGGCGGGGCGGACTGGTTCGTTCCGGTGCCGGTGGTGAAGTGCTGGGGCTCATCCCCGCGCGGGCGGGGCGGACAGGCCTTCAATGCTGAACCGGGCGTACACGGCGGGCTCATCCCCGCGCGGGCGGGGCGGACAGCCACCTGGCGACGACGCCGCCTCCGACGTAGGGCTCATCCCCGCGCGGGCGGGGCGGACGTGTCCCCGCTCCACTCCTTAATGACCTGGCTGGGCTCATCCCCGCGCGGGCGGGGCGGACGGGCGGGCGTCAGGCGCCTCGACCCGCACCACGGGCTCATCCCCGCGCGGGCGGGGCGGACGTACGGCATGCCCTACGTCGAACGCGCGGGACGGGCTCATCCCCGCGCGGGCGGGGCGGACGCCACGGCATCCCACTCAGAGCACACTGCCGTGGGCTCATCCCCGCGCGGGCGGGGCGGACTGCTCCCGCGCCTCGTTGATCGCCTGGCGCGCGGGCTCATCCCCGCGCGGGCGGGGCGGACAACGACTTCGGCCACAACGAAGACAACGCCGCGGGCTCATCCCCGCGCGGGCGGGGCGGACTGTCGCCCGGCGCGTAGGTGCCCGAGTCGAAAGGGCTCATCCCCGCGCGGGCGGGGCGGACACCGCGACACACAGCGGCGTGAAGGCGGCGTAGGGCTCATCCCCGCGCGGGCGGGGCGGACCCCCCACGTCGCTACCTCATATATGAGTTGCCGGGCTCATCCCCGCGCGGGCGGGGCGGACGCCCACTCCTGACGCATGGAGATCGCCTGCACGGGCTCATCCCCGCGCGGGCGGGGCGGACGCAATAGCGATCGACCCGCGGCCGCGGATGCCGGGCTCATCCCCGCGCGGGCGGGGCGGACCGGCCTGCGCAGCCTGCCACTCGCCGTCGGGGAGGCTCATCCCCGCGCGGGCGGGGCGGACTCGCCGCGTCGGCCAGTTCGGTGCCGCCAGCCGGGCTCATCCCCGCGCGGGCGGGGCGGACTGCATCGATCTCGGTCGGCGCCGTCGTGCCCGGGGCTCATCCCCGCGCGGGCGGGGCGGACTCGTTGGGGTCCAGACACATTCCGGTGATCGAGGGCTCATCCCCGCGCGGGCGGGGCGGACACCGGCTTCGCGGTGTCCGCCGTGTTGTCGACGGGCTCATCCCCGCGCGGGCGGGGCGGACCTGCTCGACCCCAGGTTGACGCCGGAGCCGTAGGGCTCATCCCCGCGCGGGCGGGGCGGACGCTGCACGAGCACCTTCCGCGTCGGCTGCCGCGGGCTCATCCCCGCGCGGGCGGGGCGGACGCCACAGCAGCGCGTTGTCGGTCATCACGGCGGGCTCATCCCCGCGCGGGCGGGGCGGACGACCCGGTGCCCGTCTCGTCCACGTACGTCGGGGGCTCATCCCCGCGCGGGCGGGGCGGACGTGACGACGACCCGGACGGCGGTGATCTGATAGGGCTCATCCCCGCGCGGGCGGGGCGGACGGCACGACGGCGCCGACCGAGATCGACGCCTGGGGCTCATCCCCGCGCGGGCGGGGCGGACTTGTTCAAAATGAACGGGTAGCCGTAGACCAGGGGCTCATCCCCGCGCGGGCGGGGCGGACCCTTTGTTGGTGGTGCGCCAGAGCCCGGCGGCGGGCTCATCCCCGCGCGGGCGGGGCGGACCTAATGCCGCGTGACG